>JBDSAR010000533.1:0-12738 GCA_039922035.1 Chthoniobacteraceae bacterium | reverse complement strand
TGGGAGCATGGCTGGCTCGCGCGGCGGTTCGGCGGAATTTCCCGCGGGCGCGCTCGTCGGTGCGGAAAAATGCGACCAGTCGCGTCGCAGCGTGAACTGCTCCGTCGGCGGGATCAGCGGCAGCGTCGCGTCAGGCACTTCGCGTGGTGGCGCGGGCGCGGCGAAGGTGTTACTCCACGTGGCACGATCACTTTCGATCACGCGGCGCACGACCTCAACAATCACTTCGCGCACGAGCGACGGATCGCGGAAGCGCACCTCGCGTTTTGCGGGATGGACGTTCACATCCACGGCGGCGGGATCCATTTCGATCGAGAGGAAAGTGACCGGGTGCTGCCCCTTCATCAGGGCCGTGTGGTAGCCCTCGCGCAGTGCGTGCGAGACCGTGGGATTTTCGATCGGGCGTCCGTTCAGGAAAATGATCTGCTGCTGCCGCGTGGACCGGCTCACTCCGGCGCGACCGAGCAGGCCGGTCACGCGCACGCCGGCGATTTCCATCTCGGGAACTTCGAGCAATTCCGCGACGAGCGCCGCGCCAAAAAGATCGCGCAGCCGCTCGCGCAGCGTCTGCCCCGGCGGGAGCTGATGCACGAGCCGCTCGTCGTTCAGAAAAGTGAAGCCGGTGCCAGGATGCCCGATCGCCTGGAGCTGCAGCACATGCTCGACGTGGCTGGCTTCGGTGTTTTCCGTGCGCAGAAATTTCCGCCGCGCGGGCAGGTTGTAGAAAAGCGAGCGCGCCTCGATCTGGGTGCCCTCGGGTTCGCCGCAGTCGCGCACGTTCTCCATTTTCCCGGCATTCACGAGCACCTCGGTGCCGGCGAGCGCGCCGTGCTCGCGGGTCGTGAGACGGAAGCGTGAGACACTCGCGATGCTCGGGAGCGCTTCGCCGCGAAAGCCGAGTGTGTGGATCGCCATGAGATCCGCGCCCGTGCGGATTTTGCTCGTGGCGTGGCGTTCGAGGCAGAGCAGCGCGTCGTCGCGATCCATGCCGCAGCCATTGTCGCTCACGCGGATGGATGAATTTCCCCCGCGCCGGATCAGTACCTCGACGCGCGTCGCCCCGGCATCGAGCGAATTTTCCACAAGCTCCTTCACGACGCTCGCGGGTCGCTCCACCACCTCGCCCGCGGCGACCTGCGAGGCCACCTCTTCGGCCAGCAGGGCGATTCGGCTCATTTGACTTGGTTGGCGGCGGTCATTACGTTGGGCCGCGATGCTCACGCTCACCGATTCAGCCGTCAAACATCTTCAGGATTTGCTTCGCGAAAATGACGCGCCCGGCAAGGCCCTGCGCATCTACGTGGAGCGCGGCGGCTGCGCGGGCATGAGCTATGAGATGAAGCTCGATGAGCCGCAGGTGGATGATTTTTCCGAGGGGCGCGACGGCGTGAAGGTCGTCGTCGATCCGACGAGCCTGCCGTACGTGGAAGGCTCGACGATTGACTACAGCGACGATCTTGCGGGCGCGGGATTCCGGATCAAGAATCCGCGTGCGGTGCGTTCCTGCGGCTGCGGGACTTCTTTTGAACCCGCACCGGAAACCGCGGCGGGCGCGCAATAGCCGACGCGGCGCATGGATTTGCTGCTGGACGAAAAGGCGGTGGCCCGCCGCACGGGGAATGGTTTTTTCATCTGGTCGGTTGTGCTTTTGCTGATGACGGGCCTGTGCTTCGCAAGCTGGATCGGCAGCTTCTACGTGGTCGCGCATCCGGAGAACCCAAAGTGCTATCGCATCCTGAAAAAGTTCAAGCGCGTGGAGCCTCCGAAGCGTTTTGCCGTGACCGACGCGCCGAAGGGCGAATTCCTGAGCGCGACAAAGCTGCTCGAACGCTACGGCAAACTCGGGAAGGTGGAACTTGCGCACGAGAATGATCTGCTGCTGCGCAACTATCTGACAAATTTCCGCGAATCGGGGCGTCGCGTGCCGTATGTCGCCGGGCGTTTCCAAGTCGTGCAGAGTTTCTCGCTGGGCCGCGGGGATTGTTTTCCGAGCGGGGCAGTGGCGGTCGCACAGTCGGAAAATCTGCCGCAGTTGCTCGTGGAGTTTGTCTTCCCTGCCGCGCCGAAAGAAGTGGGAACGATCCGTGAGACGGTGGCGATGGGCGCGGACATCACCTTGCAGCGCACGCAGGATCTGTGGGCGCTCGTGCATGTGGAGCGGCACGCGGATGGGCGGATGCAGTTCACGGTGCTGCCGCTGCCGTACGGCGGCTGGCAGTTGAAGCGGGGGCAGGGGAGCTTCACGCTGCATTCGCCGGAGGAGTTGCTGCGCGACTACAAGGTCGAGCTGAATCTCACGGCGGGCCTGCCGATCGTCCGCGACCCGCGGCTCGCGGCTGCGCTCGCGGGCCACAAGGAATTCCGGCGCAAGCTGCTCGCGCACGGTGGCGATGATCTGGCGGCGCTCACCGGTCCGGAATTGGTGCGCTACGAACCTGCGGCCGTCCCGCAGGCGGAATCTGGCGAAACCGCAAAGACTGAGCCTGTGCCATCCACGCCACCGCCGGCACCGAAGGCATCCGCGCGGCGCGCGCAGATGGCGCAGCCGCAGCCTGCGCCTGATTCATCGCCGGTGCCGGGCGCGAAGCCGAAGGCGCCGATCATCGGGGCGGAACCGGAACCCGGGCGCGCTGTGGTGGCGGTCCCTGCCGCGCCAGCCCCTGCGCCGGTGAATGGCGGCGCCAATGCAACGCCACGGCGCACGCTTTCCACAGCGGAGGCCAGCGCCCTTGTGGATCATTTCCCTGCGAATGAACGGGCGGTGCTCAGCGGTGATTTTGTCGTCACCGGCGTCCTCGGGATGCGTGTGGCGCTTCGGACGCGCGAATCGCTGCGGGATCCCGATGCCGATCCCGGGCGTGCCGGCGGCAGTGCGGCGCTGATCGTCGTGGAATATCCGGCGGGTGCCGCGGTCCCGGAAAAGGATGCAACCTTCACGCGTGATGCGGAGCGTGGTTTCGTAATCCGCGATGTGATCCGCGGACGCAACGGCCACATCACGATCATCGTGAACGATGGGACGCGCGACTGAGTGGCGATGCTGAATGTCGTCCTCGTCGAGCCGGAGATCCCGCCGAATACGGGCAATGTCGGGCGCCTGTGCCTCGCTGCCGGTGCGCGATTGCATCTCGTGAAGCCGCTGGGATTTTCGATTGATGACCGTGCGCTGCGCCGCGCGGGGCTGGACTACTGGCAGAGGTGGATGTGAAGCTGTGGGATTCAATCGATGAACTTTTTGCCGCCGCAGATCCGGACGCGCGCTTTTTTTTTCTGACGACGAAGGCGAAGCGCGCGTATTGGGACGAGCGGTTCCGGGACGGCGATTACCTCGTGTTCGGCAGGGAGACAAAAGGACTGCCGGAGCCGCTGCTCGCGGCGCGCGCGGAATCGTGCGTTACGATCCCGATGTCCGGCGGCACGCGTTCGCTGAATCTCGCGACCGCCGCGGGCATCGTGCTCTACGAGGCGGTGCGGCAGGGGAAGTTGAGAGATGAGAGTTGAGGGTGGAGAGGCGGATGTTGGATTGTCGGTCCTTCTTCCGCTCAACATTCAACTGCCTGCTCACCCCTCGCCCTGCTCTTCCATCTTTTTGAGGATGTCCGTGCGATCCTCGACTTCTTCCCAGACTTCGCCGGCGACGTAGATGGGCGCGGCCTGCTGCATGGCGAGCGCGATGCAGTCGCTGGGGCGGCCGTCGAGTTCGATGATCTTCCGCGCGTGCAGCTCATTTTCCGCACTGATGATGAGGCGGGCAAAGTAGGTCTCGCTCTTCAGATCGTTGATGATGACGCGGTCCACCTTCGCGCCGAGCGCGGCGAGCAGGTGCGCCATGAGATCGTGCGTGAGCGGGCGTTCCTTGGGCGTCTTGTTCATGAACATGCCGATGGCCGCGCCGACGGATTCGTCCACGTAGATCACGAAGACTTTCTGCTCATTGCCTACGAAAACCGCCCGCCCGTTGTTGTACGGAAGGATGGCCCGGATCTGGACCGGAACGACCTGTTTGCTCATGTGCGGGAAGCTAGACGGCTGCCGTGCGAAAGACAAGGGGGGTGAAGATTCCCGTTTGCGCGAAGGCCAAGCGCGCGTTAGGTAGGCAATCATGCCGGAAGAAAATCCCGACAAATCCTGGGACGAATATGATTGGGAACGCTTCCTCCAGGAGCAGGAGCGTCGCACGGAAAAGTACATGGGGCTCATCGAGAAATACATGGATCACCCTGACCGCGATTCGATCATCGCCCGCGAGATGGGGTGGACGCACCTGATCGGCGGGCAGACCAGGGACTGGGAGGAGGAGGTGGAGTCGTCCTTTGCAGATGCGGTGTCCGGCGACGAAGAGGAGCCGTCCGAAGAGCCGGTGACCTTCGGCTTTGAGAGGCACCCACTTTATCGTCAGACGATCGCGTTCAGTGCGGAACTCGACGAGATGTTCGTGCGTGTGGATGAAAAAGTGCGCGAGCACCAGGCGGCGATCACCTTGCGCGACGAGACGACGCTGGCGGCCGCGAAGCTCGCGGCGGCGCTGAATGACGACGACATTGACGAACTCGGGATGAGCATCGCGTATCTGAAGCGCGGCCTGCGCGCGCTCACTGCGTCGCTGGATTCGGCGGTGAAGCTGTACGACGATGCGCTGATCGAGATGCCGCAGTTTGAAATGCTGCGCTCGCGGATCTTCTCGATCCGCGACGGCATCGTGAGCACGATGGGCGATTACCGATCGGAGTTCCGCCGGCGGCACGGCGGGCGGTAGTCGGAGGAAACCCAGGTCGCGATTGAATAGTTTGAACGATTCCCCGTCGAAAACAGAAGCCGATGTTCCTCCCGAGGGACCGAGTGACACTGATTTGGTCGCACGGTGCCGCGATGGGGATACGAAGGCCTTTAATCAACTTGTCACCCGTCACCGCCAACGCTGCTTTGCCATGATATACCAGATGGTCAGAAACGAAGAGGACGCATGGGATCTTGCCCAGGACGGCTTCGTGCGCGCTTGGCGCAGCCTGGCCAATTTTCGCGGGCAGTCCTCCTTCTTCACATGGCTCTACCGGATCATGACGAACGTGACGCTCGACTGGCTGCGCCGGAAGAAGATCGCGAGCGGGCAGGAATTCGACGACTCGATCGGGCTGCCCGGCATCGCGCCAGGCGCGGTGACAGCGCCGCAGGCCACAGTCGAGCCGGCCATGAAGCTCGCGGATCAGGAAATCCGCGTGCGGGTGGACGAGGCGATCGCGAGGCTGAGCGACGAGCACCGCACGGTGATCGTCATGCGCGAACTCGACGGGATGGAATACCACGAAATCGCGGAGGCCATCGGCTGCTCGATCGGCACCGTGATGTCGCGCCTCTTTTACGCACGCAAGAAACTTCAAACCATGCTCCGCGACGTCCATGAACAACTCTGAACCGCCTTCGTCGCCCGAGGAAAAGTGGACGGCCTACCTCGACGGGAAACTTTCCACGCAGGATTGCGCCGCCTTTGAACGCGAACATCCCGAGGCAATCGCCGAACTGGCAACCCACACGCAGCTCATCGCTGCCGTGAGGCTCCACTCGCCCGCGCCGAGGTTGCGCAACGCCGATTTTTTCAATGAAAGCATCCTGCGCGAAATCTCGCCGCATCCGGCAGCTGTCGCAGGCCCCGTGAAGGAACGCCGGCTCTGGCCGCTCTGGGGCCTTGCCTTTGCGAGCCTGTGCTGCCTGCTCGCTGCGGGCGGGATTTGGGCGATGTTCGTGCGGGGCGTCGAGGAAAGGCCGGATCGCTACGTCGCCCAGATCGTCTCGGTGAAGGCCGGCGATGATTCGCTCGACGCGACCGTGCTCGATGCGGGCGGACTCAAGCTGGTGTGGATTGACGGACTGGAGCAGCTCCCCGATGACTATGTGCTCCAATAGGTCCATGATGTTTGCGTTCACTCTTGTTCTCGCGATCGTCGCCGGGGCCGTGGCGGAGCCGCCGATCCTCACTGAGCCGCGAAGGCCCTTCGCATTCACGCCCGGCGGCAGTCCTGCGGAGGTGCAAAAAGCGGCAGTGGGGGAAAAAGTGTGGAGCGCCGTGGTGCTTGCGAGCAATGCGAGAAAAGGCGAGCGTCCCGCCGCCGTGCCTGCGGAACTTGCGCCATTCGCATCGAAACTCACCAATTTCCTAGGTTGCAATCAGCTTGAACTCCTCGGTTCCGCGACGAAGGCGATGGACGGGCAGACCGAGCGCTGGCTGGTGCCGACGCAGAACTTCTGGGTCGGCGCAAAGGCCACGCGAGAGCATGGCGGATACCGCGTGAACATGGAATTCTTCCACGACAAGCGCCCCCTTCTCACAGCCGAGGTGATGCTCGGTCCCGGCAGCCCGGTTTTCGTGACCGGGCCCAAGCACGCTCGCGGGCAGATCATCATGGTCTTCGAGGTGAAGCGCTGATCGCGTTCCATCGTCTGGGCAGCGATCCTTGCAGCCCGGCAGCACCGGTGACAGCCGCGGGTTCTCATTTGCAGCGAATTCGGCGTTGTGCGGGTTGGTGACGTGGGGGAGGTTCCGCCCATGAAACCCTTGGCGCGGTTCGTCCTTCTCTCGCTGTTCGCATGTTCGTTCACCGCATGCCTTTTCAAGGAACCTGTCTTCACCGAAGGCTTCGCGAAGACCGACGCGGCGCTTGGCGGTGTCTGGGCCACGGATGGCGACGAGGGTGACGTGCGGAAAATCGAGTTCGCCGTGTGCGCGCCACTCGATGATGGGCGCTACCTTCTGCACCATCCATCGGGGGAAAAGGGCGGGCTTTATTACGAGGCGAGGCCCGTGGTGATCCGCGATCGCACGTTGCTGCAACTGCGGGTGATCGCGTCGTTCAACGACGGCCTCCCGAAAGCCGACGCCGAACGCTACACGCTCGTGTGGATCGAAAAGGAGGCGGACGGCGGGAAACTCCGCGTGCGTTCGCTCGGCGGTGACGGCTTGAAAGGCAAGTCGCCAGCGGATGTCCGCAAGGACTTGGAAAAGCAATCCGCCGATTGGGCGAAGCTCTTTGGTGAGCCCGCCGTGTTTCACCGGCTGAAGGACCGCTGACGCCGCTTCTGCCGAAATGGATATGCTGCTCCGTTCGAACATGGAAATCCCACGTCAGCGATGAAGGCTCTCCTCATTCTCCTGATGACGCTCAGCGTCGGTTGCACGAGCGCCGGCACGATTCCCGTGATGCGCACCGACGGGGTGGCGCGCGGGCGGCAGGACACCGCTGCCGGGAACCTGCGGCAAGCGCTGCCGCTCCTTCGCGAAGGCGACATCATTTTCATCTGCTTCAAGCACGCGCTTTACCGGCGGATCGCCGAGATTTCGGGGAGTTGGGAATCTCACGTCGGCATCCTCTTCCGGGATTCCGACGGCGGATGGATGGTTGCCGCGAGCACCATTCCCGTCTCAAAAACCACATCGCTTCAGCGTTTCGTCGGGCGCTCGGAAAACGGGCGTTTCCTCGTCCGGCGTCTCCGGGGCGGGCTTTCGCCGGACGCGGTGACACGGCTCCGTGCCGCCTCCGATCACCGCATGGGCGTGATGTACGACACCGGCTTCCGATACGACTCGCCGCGCCAGTATTGCTCGAAGCTTGTCTTCGACTGCTATCTTGAGGCGACCGGGCAGGGGGTCGGGAAAGTGGAGACATTCCGCGAGATGCTCGCCGAGAATCCCGGTGCCCCGGTGGATTTCTGGCGGAGGTGGTTCTTCGGACGCATCCCGTGGGAACGCCGCTGCGTGACGACCACCAGCCAGCTTCACGCGGCGAATATGATCACCGTATTCGATTCTGAAATTCCCGCTTCGGCTGCGGATCCGAAGGCCCGCAAACGGTGAACGGATGGAGCGGTGCCGGCCATTTGTGCGCGGCCTGCTCACACCAGCTTTAGCACAACGATGATCGCGGTGACGGTGACCATGCTGAAGAGCGTGCTCCAGAACACCGCGCCAGTCGCGTATTCCGTGTCCGCCTTGAATTCATGCGCAATGAGCGCCGTGTTGACCGCCGTGGGGAATGCCGTGCTGAGGATCATCGTCTTCAGCAGTTCGCCGTGAAACTGGAACAGCAGCGCCATGCCCCAGCCGACGAGCGGGCCGACCAGCAATCGCAGCGTGAGCGCCCATCCGAGTCGCGGCAGTGTCGCGCGGGCCGCCGTTTTGGAAAGCTGCACGCCGAGTGTGATGAGCGCCATCGCGATGAGGCCGTCGTGAAAATATCTCACCGGCGTCCAGAGCCAGCGCATCGACGGGAGAAAGTGATCGGGATCAAAAGGACCGTGGACGCCGCGCGCGATGAGCGCCGCAATCACCGCCCACACGCTCGCCTGCCGCAGCGTCGGCAGGACCGCACGCCAGCCGCGGTTTTTTGCCGAGGAAACGAGGAAGATGCCGACGGTGAAATTCCCGATGTTCTGCACGAGCACGATGAACACCTGCAGCGCCTCGCTCGGGCCGGGGAAGGCGAGGTGCATGAGCGGGATGCCGTAGTTCGCTGAGTTATAAAAGACACTCGCGATCTGCATCGAGCGCGTCTGAGCAAACGAGTAGCCGCGCCATTTTCCGACGAGGCCGGCGATGATGAAAAGCACCGCCACCACGGATACCGTGTAGCCGACCGCCAGCCACGCATCGCGGCCGGCCACTGTCTTCGTCGTCAACTCGTAGAAGATGAAGCACGGAACGAAGACGTTGATGTTCAGCTTCACGACCGTTGCGAGGTCAAGATTCCACTTTCGATCCAGCGCCCAGCCCGCGCCGAACATGATCAGGATGGGCAGCAGGACTTGGGTGAAGACGTCGAGGACGAGCACAGTGCCGCGCACCATCCGCAATCCGGTGCCATCAGTTCAACATTCAATCATCGCCGCGCAACTGCGGCGCCGGGGAGGAGTTGGCCGACTAGGATTCGAACCTAGACTAGGGGAGTCAAAGTCCCCTGTGCTACCTTTACACCATCGGCCAGTGTGCGCTTGTGCGCGGAAAAATGAGGGCGGGAAAATACCGGGCGCGCTTCGCAGGGCAAACGCAATCTACGACTGCGGCGCGCGGCGCTTGAGGGTGATGCGCTTGATGCGCGCGTCGTCCTGGGGGCTCCACGTCATTACGTCGGGGTCGTCCTTGAAGGCGTTGTGGATGACTCGGCGCTGGTAGCTGTTCATCGGCTCGAGCTGGTACGGGCGGCCGCCAGTGCGGACGCCTTCGGCGATTTGGCGAATGCGGTGGACGAGTGTGTCGTCCTGCATCTCGCGCCAGTGCTCGATGTCCACGACCACGCGAGGGGCGTCCTTTTCCTGTGCGACGAGCATGCGGTTCAGGAGATACTGGATGTCCTCGAGGAGTTCGCCGCGGCGGCCGAGGAGGTGTTCGCGCTCGGGCGAATAGACCTGGAGGGTGAGCCCCTTCTCGTTCGGGAATTCCTTGATCTCGAATGAGAAGTCCAAGTGGCCGAGCATCGTATCGAGCAACTCCTTGGGATTCGCATTCATGGGCTTTGGATCGTGGTTTTATGCGGACGTGGGAACGAGGGTGACCTTGTTCTGCCGTTTGGTAATCTGCAACTGCACAATCGAAATCAAGTTCTGGATGGTCCAGTAGAGTGCGAGTGCGGATGCAAAATTGTAGCACATGAAGATGAAGATCAGCGGCATGAACATCATCATTTTCCGCTGCGCGGGATCGCCGCCCTGCGGGCTGAGCTTCATCTGCGCGAGCATGGTGACCGCCATGCAGAGCGGGAGCGGATTGATCGGGATGCCGGCGAGGTGAAAGACGGTGTCCGGCTGTGAGAGATCCTTCACCCACCAGAAGCCGTGGTGGCGGAGTTCGACCGCTTTTCCGAGCATGTTGTAAAAGCCGATGAAGATCGGGATCTGGATGAACATCGGCCAGCAGCCGCTGAGCGGATTCACGCCGGCCTTCTTCCACACCTTGCCCATCTCCTGCTGGAATTTTACGGGCTCTTCCTTGTACTTGTCCTGCAGCCGCTTCATCTCCGGCTGGAGCGCGGACATTTTCTTCATGTTGTTGTTCGCCTTGTTCTGGAGCGGCCAGAGCAGCGCCTTCACGCAGATGGTAAGCAGCACGATGGCGAGCGCGTAGCTGCCAGTCATCGCGTAGAGGCCGTTCATGGAGTTCAGCAGCAGGCGGCTGAACGGGCCGGTGGGGATGCCGAGGAAGGATCCGTAATCGAGGACGTCCTTCTCCTTGTTGTCGAGCAGGCGCAGGCGGCGATATTCGCGCGGGCCGGAGTAAATACGGAGATGCTTCGTGGCCTTCCCGCCTTTCTCCAGTGCGAACCCCGGCATCGCGAGCGCGCCGTCCACCTTGTGCAGTGCCTGCTTCGCCGCATCGAGCGAATGGCCGGCGTTGCGCCACGTGTCGGGGGTGACTTCGCTGCGCTTCGCCCACACGCCGGTGCCGAGATTTTTCACGAGATCCTCGCTGTTGCTGCCGTCGTAGCCGAGGATGGTCACCATCGTGGTGAAATACTGGTTCGTCACCGCGGCCCAGCGGATCTGGTCGCCATTCTGGCGGAAGACCGGACGCTCCGGGTGGCTCCACGCGAGCATTCCGCCGGCGGAAAACCAGTCCACATTCTGGAAGTTATTTGTGCCGTCGCGCCACCAGTCGAAGCCCTGATACTGCCGTGTCTCGGACGCGTTCACCGGCGCGGCGCTGCCGGCATGGACGAAAAGCGTGGGCGCCATCATCGCCTGCTCGCCGACGTTTTCGAAGGTCACATCGAGCCCGATGGAGTATTCCGCGCTCAGCGTTTTCTCGCGGGGGAGGAAAAAGGTCTTTGTGATCTTGATGTGCCGCGCGTCGTCCAACCGCTCGAAGGAGACGGTGTGATCGGTGTCGTTTACGGACATCTTCCACGGCAGCTTCAGCAGCGCGTCGTTGTCCGGATCCTCGGTCATCGCGCCGATCGGGATCGTGCCGAATTCATTGATGATGACCTGCGTGCCGTTCGTCTTGTCCTTGAAGTGCTCGCGCAGCGTGCCGCGGATGATGCCGCCGCCCTGCGAAGTGAATTCGTAATCCACCGTACCGGGCACGCTGGCCAGCGTCTTGCGCTCCTCGGGCACCGAAGGCGTGGCAGCGGGAGCGGCCGGGGGAGTCGTGGCGCCGGCAGGAGTGGTTGCGTTCGCCGCGCCGGGCTCCGTCGTCTTTGGTACGTCCGCGACTGCGGATTGTTTTGCCTTCGCCTCCTCGGCTTGCTGTTTTTTGATCGCCTCGTAGAGCAGCCGCTGCTTTTCCGCGCGGGGCGCGTAGTAGCCGAAGTGCCAGCCGAACATGAGGCCGGCGGTGAGGATGATGGTGAGAAGTGCTTTGCGGTCCATAAGGTCAGCGGGAAGTTTTTGGCGATTCGTGCGGAGAAGGCTGCACCGGGGGGACGGGATCAAAACCGGACGCGCACCACGGATTGCATCGGCAGATGCGCACCACGCCGAGCCGCGTACCGCGAAAAATGCCGTGCGTCTCGACGGCCTCCGCAAAATATTCCGAGCAACTCGGCATGAAGCGGCAGCCCGCGCCCGGCCCCGCGATCCAGTGCAGCAGCGGTGAGAGAGTCAGCTTGTAGATGCGCTGGAGCAGGCGGACGAAAAACTTCATGGCGTGATTTCTCGAAGTATCCTGCCGCGCTGTGCCAGTTGCGAGAACTCCTCGCCGAGGATCGCGAGCGACGCCTTCGCCGCGGACGACTTTGCCACGACGACCAGCCACAGCCCGGGAATCAGCCGGGGACGCATCACGCGGAAAAGCTCGCGCAGTCTGCGGCGCACACGGTTGCGGATCACCGCATTGCCCACGCGCTTGCTCGTCACGATGCCCACGCGGCCGTCCTTTTCACCGCAGCCTTTGAGCACGCCGAGCACCATCATCTTTCCATGCACCGGCCTGCCTTCCGTCCGCACCCGCGCAAATTCCGCCGTCTGCGTGAGACGGACTGCCTTTGGGAATCGCAGGCGCGGCTTCCGCCCGCCCGGTCCCCCGGTCGTGGCGTCGTCGGGCACTGGAATGAAGGCTAGGCCTCGACTGGCGGCTACGCCTCGGTGTGACGCGCGAAATGCACCTCGACGCCCTTCGGCATGAGACGCTTGCGGCCACGCTGGCGGCGGCGTGCGAGAATGGCGCGGCCATTCTTGGTGGTCATCCGCTTGCGGAAGCCGAATTGCTGTTTGCGGGTGCGCTTGGATGCCTGATAGGTGCGTTTCATGGTTCGAAAGTGTTGTCAAAAAGGGCGCGCAGCTTAGCGGCGTGCATCCGCATGTCAACCAATCGGAGCAAGTTTGTCAGGGTTCCTTCCGTCCGGCGGAACCGCAGGAATTTGGCAACGATGACCGGGCTGCTCACTTGAAATACAGCTTCACGAAATCGTTGTTCTCCAGCGGCAGGGAAAGTTCCACCGTCTGCGGCGAGGTCTGTTTGAAAGTGAGCGCGCCGCGTATCGCGGACTCGGCGCGGGCGATGTTGCGCGGGACGGTGACTTTCAGCGTGAGGTTTCCGATGGGCTCGGCGGTGTAGTTTGCCAGCGGGATAAGGATGCCCGACTCGTGTGGCATGAAGACGGCGTCCACGAGCGGCACGCTGCACGTGAGCGGTTTTGCGAGATTCGCGCTGCGCACCGGCGCGAGGATGAATTCGCGGATGTCGCCGGGGAACTTCCACGGATTCGCCGTGCGTTCCAGCAGCGCGGCGTCCTTCATTTCGTCGGGCGAAAGCAC
>JBDSAR010000532.1:0-6999 GCA_039922035.1 Chthoniobacteraceae bacterium | reverse complement strand
GCCGGTGTTCGTCGAGAAGATGTCCGTACACCTTCCCGATGAGGATGCCGCCGTCCTTGTGGCCGACCCATTCTGCAGTGGTCATGAAATCAATTCCCGCCATCACCGCATGGGAAATGAATATGTGGCGCAGGTCATGAAAGCCTGCATTCGGGAGGCCGGCGTGTTCGCGCGCCAGCCGCAGTGATTCGCGAAGGCTTTTTGCAGGGATGTCCTGTTCGCCTCTGCGCGGGCTTGGAAAAAGAAACACTGAGTCCGGCGACCGGCGAGAGTGCATGTCGGCGAGCAGGGCTTCGAGTTGAGGATTGAAATCCACTGCACGGCAGCCGTGATTCTTTGAGATCCCACCGGTGCCGATTGTGAGGGTGGTCGCCTCGAAATCAGGTGGTGCCCCGATGAATACGCGCGCGTTATCAAAGTCAACATGGGTCCATTTTGTCGGCAGCGCCTCTTTCTCCCGTGCGCCAGTAAACGCGAGGAATTGAAGATAATCCTGCAACTGGCCGCCATTTTTCGTGACGGCCTCACCGTTGGGCTTTTTCCCAGTGCATGCGGCGAGCAGTTTTTCAAATTGTGGCGGTGTCATCAAATGCCGCCGTGGGGCGGGGGGCACCTTGATCGTTGGGAGGCGGGGGCGATCGCGCAGGTGCCCGGCATCCACGGCCGCTTTCAGGACATTGGACAAAGCGATCAGATCGAGTTTGGCGGTTCGTGGGGACGCGGGCTCATATTTCCTGCCGGCGAGAACGCAGCCGCGCATCCGTGATTCGATGAATGCCTTGATTGCCGGCGTGGTGAGCCGGTCTATCCGGGTCCGCCCGAAATGCGTTTTCCATCTGGCGATTGCCTGCGCCTCGTTTTGCTGCGTGCCATGCTTCTTGGTGCGCGTGGATTGCATCTGGAGGTAAAACGCGGCGAAGTCGTCAAAAGGAGGTTTGATTCCAGATTGCGGAAGCGCGCCGTCCACCCGTTTGGCTTTCACGGCATCAAGCGCATCGCGAGCCGCCTGCAGCCCGCGAATCGGCGTGCCCGATTCGTCGAGCAGAGGAAAGCGGCGTGCCGCCTTCGTGCCGTCACCGCGGTCCGCCCACAGGATCGCGTAATACCTGCCATTGCGCATGCACAGGCTGGCAATTCGGCGATTGCGCGAATCCCGTGCGGCGATAAACTGCGGGCGATGCGCACTTGTGCAAGAACCATGGCCTTCGCCCTCGCCCGCGGGGGTGGCGGAAGATTCGACGGAGCGATCCGTTGCTTTGCTTTTCATGCCATTACTCTTGCACAAACCCTTGCACAAAGGCAAATCACAAAAGAAGCGAATTACATAAAACGCTTCAATACAGCACTTTCAGAATAGGCCGAGGTGGCGAAATTGGCAGACGCGCCAGACTTAGGATCTGGTTCCGCAAGGAGTAGGGGTTCAAGTCCCCTCCTCGGCACTTTTACTGGAGACGGGGCAGGGGAAGCCCTGCATTTCCCTCCTCAGTTCCCCGATTCATGGCTTCCAAATGAGATGCTGCGGACTTTTTACGCCGTATCTCAGGGGCGCACACTTTCGCCGGTCGCCGGTTCGATTTCCATCAGGAGCGTCTGCCATGGCGTCCGGATGGTCCGGAGCACTGCGCGCGGCTGTGGCACCTCGCGGATGCTTCCGATGCGCCACATGACCATGCATTGAAAAGCTTCGGGACCGCTGTGGGCCGCGCCCGGCAACGTGCATTCCGCATGGATGATCTCGCCATTCTCGAACCATATCTGCCCGAAGAGATGGGCTTCGCGCAGCTCAATGGAACCAGTCGTCCCACGCAGACATTTCAACTGGATGATATCAATGGGCGACAGGCCGCCGAGCGTGGCCTCGAACCCAGGACTGACGCCCTCGGATCCATCCGGCTGAGCGAGGAGGCTCGTGACTGCGTCGAGCAGCGCACGTCGTTCGAGGGGTTTCGCCATGAAGTGAAGGACGCCGAGCTGGCGAGCCCTCTCTCTGAAATCGTCCGTTGGCGTCGAGGTGATGATGAGTGCGCGGGATTCCGGATGCAGGATGGACATCTCGCACAGAAAATCGATGCCGTCGCCGTCCGGCAGTCCGATGTCCACGATGAAGAGCGCGATGTCGTTGCCTGTGGCGATTTCCTGCGCTTCCTTCAGCCTCCGGGCAAGCAGGATTGGGTGCCGGGCTTCGACCGGCCGGATGACATCGCGGATGTAATTCTGGACCGTTCTCGTATCCTCGAGAATCAGGATTGCGGGTGAGTGGTCTGGCATTGCGGGAAAAGTTCGATGGTTCTGCTGCGCCTCATGCCGCGCATCTGAACAGCGGGGAAGTTTCGGCGAAGCGTTCCAGTGAAGTGAGCAATTCGGATACCGTCCGCAGAAGTTCCTCCGCCTGCGGCTCCAGCAGCGCAGCCTGCCCGGCTCTCGCGCTATGCTCGAGCTGACTCGCCGCTGCGTATGCGGCAGGTGCGTGAAACACGCCGATGACTCCCTTGATCGCGTGCGCTGCGCGCTGGACGCCACGGATCTCGCCTGCTTGCAGCGCATCGGAAATCTGCCCGAACAGCTCGGGAAAATCGCCGTCGCGGCAGTCCACGAGCAAGCCGTCGAGTGTCTGCCGTGAGCCGTTGACGCTGGCGAGAAGGGCCTGCACGTCGAAAGGCTGCGATCCGCCATCTGATTCAGGCGTGAACTGTGCGATCGGCGGTTCGGTCATTTTCGGCGCGACGCAAAGTCCTGGCACCACCGATTCGATCGCGGCGAGGAGTTCATGCTCGCGGATAGGCTTTGCGAGGTATCCGCACATCCCGGCGGCGTGGCATTCCTCGCGGACGCCCTTGAGCACATTTGCGGTGAGCGCGAGGATGGGCACGCGTGTGCCACTGGCTTCCATCTGCCGGATGCTCGCGGTCGCGGCGATGCCATCCATGCGCGGCATTTGGAGATCCATGAGGATGAGATCAAATCTGCCCTCTGAGAAGCAACGGATCGCCTCGTTTCCATCGTGCGCGGCGACGACGGTGTGTCCCCATGCCTCCAGGTAGGTGCGGGTGATCCGCCGGTTCGTCGCATTGTCCTCGACGATCATGACGTTGAGCCTGCGGCCATGCGGAATCGGATTCGCGGTGGGTGCGCCGGATTCCACATTCACAGCGCCGGGGTTCAATGCGTGCAGCAAAGTCTCGAGCAGTTTGGATTCCCTCACCGGTTTTGTGAGGAGTGAGGCAGAGGAGGGGAATTTGCCTGCGGAATGGTCCGCCTGACTTGCCGGGGTGAGCAGCACAATTCGCGCGTCATCAGCACCTCGCGCGGCTGCGAATTCCGCGAATCCCTGCCAGTTGCTGCCGGGATGAAGTGTGTCGGCGATGATGAAATCAAACCGCTCCCGCGCCGGTGCAGTGAGCATGCGGATCGCATCCGTCGCGCAACGCACGGTGCGCACCACGACGCCCCAGCCCACGAGCATTCGCGCGATGATTTCCGCGCTGCGCGGGTGGGGCTCAATGAGCAGCGCGCTCCGCCCTGGGAGCCCCGCGACCTCGGGTGCCGACGACGGGATGCCGACACCGAGGACGGCGGTGAACGCGAAACGGCTGCCGCTGCCCGGCTCGCTGATCAGGCTGAGTTCGCCATCCATCAGATGCACGAGCTGACTGCTGATCGTAAGCCCCAGGCCACTGCCGCCGAAGCGCCGCGTCGTCGAGCTGTCGCCCTGCGTGAACAAGTCAAAGATCGCCTGCTGCTTTTCCTTCGGAATGCCGCAGCCCGTGTCGGTGACTGAAAAATGGAGCCGCGTCTCGACCTCGCCCGCCTCGTCCACCTGCACGTTCACGGTGACTTCCCCGGAATCGGTGAAACGATGGGCGTTGCTCAGCAGATTCACGATGATCTGGCGGAGCCGGTAGGGATCGCCGATGAGCGCGTCCGGCACGTCAGGAGCGATGTCGAGGACGAGATCGAGACCCTTCGAATGGTAGCGCGCAGCGAAGCCGCTCACCGCATCGCCGATCACGCTGCGCAGGCTGAAGTCCGCCACTTCGAGTTCGAGCTTGCCGGCCTCGATCTTTGAAAAATCGAGCACCTCATTCAGCAGATCCAGCAGGGTTTCCGCCGTGTTGTTGATCGTCCCGAGGTATTCGCGCTGTGCGGGATCGAGCCGAGTTTTCATCGCGAGTTCCGTCATGCCGATGATGCCGTTCACCGGCGTGCGAATCTCGTGGCTCATCACGGCGAGGAACGTGCGTTTCGCAGCGTTTGCGCTGCCGGCCTGCTCCACGAGTTCATGCACGCGCTCGTTTGCAGCCGTGAGTTCCATGTTCGTCTGCGCCAGGTTTTCATTCGCAAGGACAAGCGCAATGTTGCTGTCCATCAGCGTCTGCCGATCCTCATTGCTCACCGCGATCATCCTCTGCAGTTCAGATGCGAGCATTCCGATTTCATCGCCGCGTGCGCCGATCTCTTTCTGTCTTCCGCTGCCTCCCGCGGTGATTGATTCGATCACCCCGCAAAGCCGCTGAAATGAGCGCCGCAGATCGCCCAGGACTCTCCCGCTGAAAATCCCCACGAGCAGCAGACCGATCCCTTGCGTGGCAACCGTCCAGCAGATCTTTGAGGACAGTGCCGCCCGATCGAGGTGATCGGGCGCTGCGGATTGCAGCCACCAGAGCAGAAAGAGCGGCGGCACGATCGCCGCCCCAAGAGTGAGGGCGCCGGTGAGGCGGAGCTTTTCCTCGACCTTCAGCCGCGCAAGCACGCGATGGGGCGACGGGGGCGTCGGCGCGCTCCCGTCTGGCGACGTGATGGAGGATCGGTGCGGCAAAGGTGCTGATGGTTCGGGATCCTCATGAGCATTCGCTGCGCCCGTGCCGCGGGTGCCGTTCTGCCAGGGGAAAAGTGAGGGCGCCCCGGGTTTCCCCGAGACGCCCCGTTTTTGCTGACGATAAGCCGGATTTTGTCCCCGCCGCTTGCGCATCGGGTGACGATCATTTCTCTCAGGCAGCCCGGAGGCTGCCAGCCGACGGCACCAGCCGAAGCCCGCGCCGCCAGTGCGACTATTACCCGGAGGCTGTCTTTGCTGAACCGTTGCCGGTTCGGCGCGGACCGGGCAGACACCCGGCCTCCTGTTTTGTCTTGCACCGCAGAAGGTTTTTCGTGCCCCGCAAATTGCTTTGCGGGCGGTGGGCTCTTACCCCGCCTTTTCACCCTTACCCGCCGCCTCTCTTGCGAAAAGCCACGGGCGGTCTGTTTTCTGTGACACTGTCTGTCGCCGCGCGCTTTCGCACGCTGCGCCCGCGGATTCTCCACGGTCTGCTGTCTGGTGGTGTCCGGACTTTCCTCTCGCGGGCGAACCGCAAGCGATCGTCGGCCAGCGCGTGGAGCTTATCGGTGGCGCGAATCAGCGCAAGGGTAGGATACGAATTTGGAAGCCATGAAGACAGGAAAGCACAGAGGAAAATGGCAGGCCTGCGAGTGCTGCATGACGCTCGCCTTCGGAAGCATTGGCTTCCTGCATTCCTGGTTTCCAAATTCAAAATCCAAAACATTATGCGGAAGGCTTCGCTCGACTTGCTGCATTTCGCCGCTATCTGTCCCGGCCCTATGTTTTGGACCGAAGAAGTCGCCGCCAAGTGCGTCGGCCCGCAAATCATCAATGACTCGAAGACCCCCTCCGGCCGCGTGCATGTCGGCGCGATGCGCGGCGTGCTCATCCACGACGCGATTTTCCGCACGCTGAAGGAGAAGGGGATCGAGGCGCGCTATCTCTTCGGCGTGGACGACTACGACCCGCTCGACGAAATCCCCGCGGGCAAGGGCGCGCACTTCGAGCAATACCTCGGGCAGCCGCTGTGCAACGTCCCGCCGCCGGACGGCTCGACCGCGAGCGACATGGCCGAGCACTACATCTCGGAGTTCTTCGATGTCTTCGAGGAACTCGGCGTGAAGGTGGAGAAATACCGGATGCGCGACATCTACCGCAGCGGGAAATTCAACGAGGCGATTGACATCATCCTCCGGAACGCCGCGACGGTGCGCCGCGTTTATAAGGAAGTCTCGAATTCCGACCGCTCCGAGAACTGGTTCCCATTTCAGACGGTGTGCGAAAAGTGCGGGCGCATCGGCACGACGGAAGTCTTCGCTTACGACGGCAAAGAGGTCAGCTACCGTTGCCGCCCCGACATGGTGAAGTGGGCGCGCGGCTGCGGCCACGAGGGAAAAGTGTCGCCGTTCGACGGACGCGGAAAACTCCCGTGGAAACTCGAATGGGTCGCAAAATGGATCAGCTTCCCCGTGACGATCGAAGGCGCGGGCAAGGACCACTCGACGAAGGGCGGCTCGCGCGACGTGAGCGCCGCGTGCCTGCGCGCGATTTTCCAAAAGGAGCCGCCGCTCAATGTGCCGTATGAGTTTTTCCTCGTCGGTGGCGCGAAGATGAGTTCGAGCAAAGGCATCGGCGCGAGCGCGCGCGACATGGCGGACCTGCTGCCGCCCGAACTGCTGCGCTTCCTGATGATCCGCACGAAGCCGAATTCGCCGGTGAACTTCGACGTGCACGAGGAAGGCATCGTGAAGCTCTTCAACGAATACGACCGCTTCCACGACCGCACGGTCACGGGCAAGGCGCTGCCGGACGAGGCATTCGTCACGCGCCTCGCCGCGCCCGCTGCGATGGAAGGGCATGAGTTCAACGCCAACTTCCAGCTCGTCACCGCGCTGATCCAGATGCCGCATCTCGATGCCGTGAAGGAGATCGAAAAGCGTGCAGGCCGTCCGCTCAATGAAAGCGAGCGCGCGCATCTCGAAGCGCGGATCCGCTCCGCAAAAGTCTGGGTGGAGCGCTACGCCACCGAGGAGGAGAAGACGCGCCTCCAGGAAACGCTGCCCGCGGGCGCCGCCGAACTTACGCACACGCAGCGCGCATTCATGCACGCGCTCGCCGATGCACTGCCGGAAGCGAAGTGGGAGGACGACGCGCTCCAGTCGAAAATCTTCGAGGTCGCGCGG
>JBDSAR010000531.1:0-4431 GCA_039922035.1 Chthoniobacteraceae bacterium | reverse complement strand
TCGCAGAAACATTTCGAACGGCTTCAGGGCAGCACGTTCAAAATTGCTCCAGCAGGTATCGGATTAAGTCGGTGGACGTGACGAGGCCGACGAGTTTGTGGTCGTCGCTGACGACCGGGAGCGAGTGAAAATCGCCCTGCACGAGAAGCGACGCAGCTTCGCGAATCGTCGCGTTTTCGCGGACCGAGACAGGATCCTTTTTCATCACATCCTCAAGCTTCATCGTGTGATCCAGCGTGGCATCCACGGTGCGCTCGTCGGTGTTGAACGCTGCGCCAAAGCTGATGCGGAGCACGTCGGAATTGCTGATGATGCCGACAAGCTTCTGCCCGCTGACGACGGGGAGGTGGTGGATGCCATGCTCGCGGATGAGTTCGCGCACCTTCGAGAGCGGCTCGCCGTGATGCACGGTGACCAGCTTGGTGCTCATGATTTTGGAGACAGGTTCGTTACGTTTCATAGGGTATTTGCTTACAAGGGATGAATCCTGACCGAAAGCGACGCATCTGCTGCGCGCCGATTGTCAAAGACTTCGCACGTCTTGCCCCGGACGCCACGCTCGATTTCCCGCCTCAAGCCGCCGCTACAATTTCGGCCCCGCGGCTTTCACCTCGGGCGATGCGCCGGCTTCGAACTTCTTGAAGTTTTCGACGAACAGCTTCGCGAGCTTTTTGGCAGTGGCGCGGAAGGATTCCGTGTCGGTCCAAGTGTGTTCGGGGATGAGGATTTCCGCGGGCACGTGAGGCGCGGCGGTCACGATCTGAAATCCGAAGATGGGGTCAGGTTGCGTCGGCGCATTTGCAAGCGCGCCGCTGTGAATCGCGTCGATGATGGCGCGGGTGAACTTCAGCTTGATGCGCGAGCCGATGCCGTGGCTGCCGCCGGACCAGCCGGTGTTCACCAGCCAGACGTTCACCTTGTGCTCCTTCATTTTCTCCGCGAGTAGTTCGGCGTATTTCGCCGGATGCCACACGAGGAACGGTGCGCCGAAGCACGCCGAGAACGTCGCGGACGGCTCGGTGACACCGACCTCAGTGCCCGCGACTTTCGCCGTGTAGCCGGAGATGAAGTGATACATCGCCTGCTCGGCCGTGAGCTTCGAGACGGGCGGCAGCACGCCGAACGCATCGCACGTGAGGAAGATGATGTCTGTCGGATGACCCGCCACGCACGGGACCTTCGCATTGTGGATGAACTCGATGGGATACGCGCCGCGCGTGTTCGGCGTGAGGCTCGTGTCGCGGAAATCCACGTGATGTCCCTCGTCGTCGAACACCACATTCTCCAGCACGGAGCCGAAGTGCAGTGCGTTGAAAATGTCGGGCTCGTTCTCGGGCGTGAGATCGATCGTCTTCGCGTAGCAGCCGCCCTCGATGTTGAAGATGCCGTCGTCGCCCCAGACGTGCTCGTCATCGCCGATGAGTCGGCGCTTCGGGTCCGCCGAGAGCGTGGTTTTTCCCGTACCGGAAAGGCCGAAGAGCACGGATGACTTGTCGCTGGTCGGGTCCGCCGTCGCCGAGCAGTGCATGGAGAGCAGCCCGCGTTTCGGCATGAGGTAATTCATGATCGTGAAAACGCCCTTCTTCATTTCGCCCGCGTATTCGGTGCCGAGGATCACCATCTCCTTCGCTTCAAACGAAAGATCGATCGAGGTCTTCGAGGTCATGCCCTGCGTGAGCCGGTTCGCGGGGAATTCGCCCGCGTTGAAGATCACGTAGTCCGGCTCGCCGAAGCCGACGAGTTCATCGCGGTTCGGGCGGATGAGCATCGTGTGCATGAAAAGCGCGTGGTAAGGCCGCGAGCAGACGATGCGGATCTTCAGCCGATAGCGCGGATGCCAGCCCGCGAAACCATCCACGACGTAAAGCCGCTCGCGCGTGTTCAGGTAGTCGAGTGCGCGCTCGCGATTGATGCGAAACGACCGGTCATCCATCGGCACATTCACTGCGCCCCACCACACATCCTTCTCCGAATCGGGATGCCGGACCACACGCTTGTCCTGCGGCGAGCGCCCGGTCTTCTTGCCCGAGTAGGCGATGAGCGCCCCGGAGTCGGAAATGGCTGAGCCTTTTTCGTGAAGGATCGCGTCCTGATAAAGCCGAGCCGGCGGCGCATTGTGCAGGACGTTCTGAACTTGGATTCCGTATTGGGACAGCTCGATGGTTTTCATGGTGTTGTGGTGAATTAAATGAATGAGCGACAGCGACAACCCGGACCCTTTGCGGAAACCCTGGCGCCTTATTCAATCGCCCATTGACCCGCATCGGCCTTGGCAAAGCCATGCACTATTCCCGAGCGCATCATGCCAGCCGCGGCGGGATGTGCTCACCGGATTTTGGCGATCGCAAACCATGACTGGTGCATCGCGTCCGGAATTTTCCCGCTCTCAACGCGCACTTCGGATGTGCCGGCAATCATTCCGAAAAACCGGTAAAGGTCCTGGAAAACGAATGCGCGCCTCCGTCGTAGCGCGGGCAATCCTGCACGCAAAAGCACGCCGCGAAATCGAACGCGCCAAAACATGCCGTCCCCGATGCAGCCTCGACGGACTCGTCACCTCGCCGCGATGTACGCGCGCCAGCCGCCGAAGTTGGTGATCTCGCGCTGGCCTTCACAGAGGATGGGTTCGGCGAGCACGCCGAGTGCTTCGTCGCCACTGAGGAGACTCACTTTACCGATGCTCAGGCCCGGCGGTTCTTTCAGCAAAATGGACGCGAGGCCATCCGGCGGGACGCTCCACACTTCGACCGCGACGGAGACGCCGCCGCTCGCGATGCGGAACATGCCGGGGTGGCGGTCGCCGATGGAGTAGAGGCGATACGCGGGCACGGTCGCGTCCTCGCGGACGAAGGTGGCGCCGACGGCGAGCATGTTGGGATTCAGTTCGAGGCCGCGCATGAGCGTGCCGTTGACGGCGAGCAGGATGTTTTCGGGCATGGGTCAGTCTTCGATGAGGATGGCGAGCGCCTGGCCGGCTTCGACGGTCTTGCCGGGTGCGACGAGGATGCGATCCACGCGGCCTGCGGTGGGCGCGGTGATCGCGGTTTCCATTTTCATGGATTCCAAAATGAGCAGCTTGTCGCCCTCGGCGACGGCGTCGCCCGGCTTCGCGACGATCTGCCACACACTGCCGGGCAGGTGCGCGCACACGAGCCGTCCGCCGGGCGGAAGTTCGATGTCGGCAGCGGGCGCGGAGGCTTCGGCCTCGGGCTCGACGACGTTTTGTCCGGCAGCCACCCAGCGGTCGCGTTCCTCGGCGAAGGCCTGGCGCTGGTATTTGCGGAAGCTGGCGATCGAGTCCGCATTTTGCGCGAGGAACGCTTGGTAGTCGGCGAGGCGGAAAGTCGTCTGCTCGGTGCGAAGCTGGAATTTTCCGCTGAGAAAATCGGCGCGGTGTTTCAGCAGTTCGTCGGCGGTGACGGGGTAGAAGCGCACCTGATCGAAGAAGCGCAGCAGCCACGGCTTGCCGGGCTCGAAGTCGCGCGTGCTGCGGTAGGTGTTCCAGACCTGCACGGTGCGGCCGACGAACTGATACCCGCCCGGCCCCTCCATGCCGTAAATGCACATGTAGGCACCGCCGATTCCGACGGCGTTCTGCGGCGTCCAAGTGCGCGCGGGATTGTATTTCGTCGTCACGAGCCGGTGCCGCGGATCGAGCGGCGTGGCGACGGGCGCGCCGAGGTAAACGTCGCCGAGGCCGAGCACGAGGTAGCTCGCATCAAAGACCGTGCGCTGCACGTCCTCGATGCTCGCGAGGCCGTTGATACGGCGGATGAATTCGATGTTGCTCGGGCACCACGGCGCGTCGGGCCGTACAGTCTGCGTGTATTTTTCAATCGCGATCCGCGTGGAGGGATCGTCCCACGAGAGTGGCATGTGGACGATGCGCGAAGGGACTTCGATCGCGTCCACATCCGGGAGCTGCGTCTCGGCGTGGAGCAAGAGGTTCATCAGTTCTGCGAGCGGGAGTTGGCGTGAGTCGAAGTGAATCTGCAGCGAGCGGATGCCCGGCGTGAGATCGATGATGCCATGCACGTGCTTCGCATCGAGCCACTGCATGAGTGCGTGGACGCGGAAGCGCAACGCGATGTCGAGGACGAGCGGGCCGTATTCGACGAGGAGATACTTGTCGCTCGCGCGGCGGTAGCACACGGCGACGCGGCCGGGTTCCTCCGGCAGACGATACTGCACCGCTTCCTCGTGCGCGGATGAAGCGGCCACCCGCGCTGAAGCCACACGCGCGAGCGCAGCGACCTCGCGATCCTGCTCCACTTCCGCGGCATTTGCCTCCGCCATCGTGATGCGCCGGAAGCGCACGGTGTCGCCCGGCTTGAGCTGCCCCATTTTCCAAAGCTCCGCCTCCGCGATGCACGCGGGGCACACGAAGCCGCCGAGGCTCGGGCCGTCGGGGCCGAGGATGATCGGCATGTC
>JBDSAR010000530.1:0-3731 GCA_039922035.1 Chthoniobacteraceae bacterium | reverse complement strand
GCGAAGGGCCGCCATTTTGGTCGCTCGGGCTTTCGGATGAGCTTCATGCGGGCCTGATCGGGTGTGCGGTTACCCTTGCGCGTGTTGCACGGGATGCAGGAGCACACGATGTTTTCCCAACTCATCTGGCCGCCGCGGTCGCGGGGGAAGACGTGGTCGAGATTCAGGTCGCGGCGGTCGAGCGTCTTTCCGCAGTACTGGCAGGTGTTGCGATCGCGCTCGAAAATGTTGTGGCGCGTGAATTTGACCTCCTTGCGCGGCATGCGATCGAAGAGCATGAGGACGATCACGGTGGGCAGGCGGACTTTGTACGAGACACTTTGCACCATGTGCGAGCCGGGTTCGCGCTGTGAGAGGCTGCGCCAACTGTCGTAGTCGTGCGTGGAAAAACTGCCGTCCTCGGTGTGGACGACCTGCGCATGGCCCTGGCAGAGGAGCGAAAAAGCCCGCCGGGCTGAGCAGACGTGAATCGCCTGCCAGAGCCTGTTCAAGACCAGGACTGGACGGTTGAGGAGCATGGCACCCCGGAGAGTGCGCGGAAGCTAGGGGGGAAGGCGGGGCGTGTCAACCGGGCGGCGGAGTTATTCACAATTTGGCACGCATTCGTGGCAAATCGGTGTGTGCCAAGGTTTGCGTTTGCAATGAAACACGAGGCGCGATAAGCCGCGCACCGGTCCCCAACTTTCACACCTCAAACGATCCACACCATGTCCAAGAACGCATACCATCCCTCCGTTGAAGGCGCGCAGCACGGCGCGAAGTCGCTCGAACAGTTTCTCGATTACGCCAAGGCCGCGGGTGCGGAAGGCGCACAGCCGAGCAATTACATGCTGAATGGTGCGAAGGGCTTCAAGAAGGCGAAGGAGATTCGCGACATCTTCGGGAGCCGAGGGATGCGCCTGGACGGCATTTCCGCGCACTGCCCGTTTTGGGTGCATACCTCGATCTGGACGGGGACGAAGAGCGGCAATCCTTTCATCGCGCCGGACATCGCGAAGCTGTCGCCGGAGAAGATCGAGAAGTGGCACGAGACGTATCTGCTGAAGCTCATGGATCTCGCCGCAGAACTCGGCGTGAAATCGCTGCCGATGTTTTGGGGCGTGGCGTTCGGCTGGGAACTCGCGACGGGCTATCCGTGGGGCTTCTGGGCGGGGCCTGATCCGACGGTGAAGAGCGGCAGCTTCGATCTGCTCGCCGAGGGCAAGGAGCGCTTCGTGAAGAAGACGCAGAAGCTCCGCGATCACGCGCACAAGCTCGGCATTTACCTCTGCCACGAAATCCATCCCGGCACCGGCGCGAGCACGGCGGATGATTTCAACATGCTCGTGGACATCTGCGACGGCGACAAATGCCTCGGCGTGAATGCCGACCCGTCGCACTGCTGGGAGGGCGAGGATTGGGAGACGCGCTTCATGAAAGTGGGGTCGCGCATCTACGCGGCGCACATCAAGAATTTCACCATCCGCCGCGGCTTCCCGCTGCGCGCGATGGAGCCGAACTGGCCGAAGCGCGCGATGCAGTTCACCGACCTCGGCAGCGGCGACCTGAACATGCACCGCTACGCGGAATTGCTCCTGCACGTGGGCTACCGGGACCGCTATTGCAAGCTGCACGGCACGACCTCCGCGCCGCTCGTGGTGGAGGCGGAAAGCGCGCATCAGGATCTTGATCACTGCTCCGCGGATGGTATCCGTTTTGTGAAGGAGAAGCTGTGTTGGGCGCCGGCCGCGGGATCGTTCGAGGACGCGATGGGGGCGTAGGGGCACAAAGTCTCATTCTAGTCAGAGCCTCTTCCATTGACATTGACGGCGAAACCGAAGACCTAAACGACAAATAAGTGAAAATGCACAATACGATATCACCGACAGCGGCCGCATCCATGCTCGCCGCCATCCTCATCGGCAGCTCTGCGCCTAGCCAGGCGCTGCCACCCGGCCTCGTTTCGTGGTATAGGGCCGAGAACAATGCGCTGGACGCTCAAGGCGTCAGTAACGGAACGCAACAGGGCACCGTGAATTACGCACCGGGAGCCGTTGGACAGGGCTTCTCGCTCGCAAATTCAGGATACATCGATGTCGCGAGTCCTACGTTGAACGCTTCTGCGGCAGCATTCACCATCGCGGGTTGGTTCACCATTACCAATCCCGCGGGGCAGCCTGCGCTTTTGAATTTCCGCAATTTATCTAACAACAGCGGCTTCACCCTCGAACAGGATAACGGCGGCCAGATCAACTTTTCCATCGCCAAAACGGGCGGAGGAGGAGTCTTTACGACCCTGTTCTCAACGGGTTGGGCGCTCAACACGGCCTATTACGTTGCGGCGACGTTCGATGGCAGCGTCATGGATATCTATCGCGATGGAAGTCTTCTTGCGACGCGCACGGATGCTGTGGATACCACAGCGACCGTCACCAGCCCGCAGCTTCAAATCGGCAGAAACATTGCCAATAACAGTCTGTGGGATGGCAAGATTGATGAGGTGCAGTTCTACAATCGTGCGCTCACGCAACCAGAGGTGGCCTCGCTCGTACCCGAGCCAGGGACAGTTTCGATGATGATCCTTGGAATTGTGAGCCTCGGCGGGTTCGCCTCTCGGCGCCGCCGCATCAGGGCATAACCATGTGTGCAGCGAACGGGTGGCTGTCGCGCCCGCTGCTTCCCGCCTCTGACTCGCGCCCCCGCGCGGCGGTAACGCAAGCCATATCGAGCCAAATTCCTTGACTATGATCGATATGGCCGTAAGTATGCCCGTATGAAAACCACGGTCGAACTCGATGACGAGAAATTGGAGAACATCATGAAGGCGATGGGCTTCAAGACGAGGAAGGAGGCGATTGATTGGGCGCTCACGGAAGGGGAACGCATGGCGGTGATGCACAATATCAGGGCTAATCCGTGGTCTGCCGAATCCTTGAAGGAGGCGATTGATCCGGATTACGATGTGCTCGCGACGCGGCGCGCGGTGCGGATTTTCAAGGACAACAAATGAGCGACTTCGATGAGCCGATCATCGTGGATTCGGCGGTGTACATTGACCGCCTGCGCGCGGGGCATGACATCCGCCAGGAGCTGATGCCGTATCTCGCGAATGGGATGCTTTTCAACTGCGGCGTGGTGCGCGGTGAGGTCATTCGCGGGTTCAAGAACATGCGGATGAAGGCGGAGATGACGGCGTTTTTTAACATTATCCCCGAGGTGCCCACGAATGCGAAAATGTGGCAACTCGTCGCCGAAATGGCGTGGATGCTCGACCGCACGTCGGGCGGGCATCGTCCGCTCACGGACATCATCATCGCGCGATCCGCGATGCACATCGGCGCGGTGCTCGTGTCGCCGGACAAGCACTTCCGCGATATTCCGGGACTGAAGATTCGCGAGACGCTTTAGGCTGCGCGCGGATCAGTTCGCCCGTTTCGCAGGTGTGCTTTTCGCCGGAGGCGTGGTCACCTTTTGCCAGACCTGTACGATGACGGGCCATGTGTACCAGATCGCGCCGGATACGGCGGCGAGGCCGATGAGGTTGGCCACGCGATAGAAAAGATCGCTGCGGGGTTGCGGTGCGAGGGTCAGCGCGGTGCCGCATTCCGGGCACACGCGTGGGGCTTCGCCGGCGATTTCGATGTCGTCGCCGTGGTAGCCGAGCAGGCAACCACTATGGTTCGGGCATTTGCAAATGACTGGGCGCATCGGGCGGGGAATAAAGCGGCCTCGCGCAAATCCCGCAAGCGCGG
>JBDSAR010000529.1:0-2781 GCA_039922035.1 Chthoniobacteraceae bacterium | reverse complement strand
TAGCAGCGGACCTCCAGCGAGATGAGCTTCGCGAGTTCGCGCGAGAGGTATTCAACATGCACGCCCGCGCCGCCGTAGATGGTCGGAGGGTATTCGTTCGTCAGAAAAAGCGCCTTCATTCGTGCCGCGTTGTGCCGTGGCGCGGAGGAAAATGTCGAGCGTCGAGCGTGGAGTGCAGCGCTGGGACTTGCGTAATTCCACGCCGCTCACCACTGTCGAGAAATGCCTGCCTCGGAAAAACGTTTCGGCTGCCTCGGTGTCTTCATCGTCGTGCTGCTGTGCCTCAGTCTGCTGTTCAACATGCTGTTCCTCGTCGGCTCGATGTTTGGCGTCGGTGCGGGCGGGCCGCAAAAATTCCGCGAGACGGTGCTCACGGAGGGCGCGCCGAATGTGAAATCGAAGATCGCCGTCATCCGCCTCGGCGGGATCATTTCCAGCGGCGACATGGGCTTCAGCACCGGTGCATCGCCGGACGAAATCAAACAGGCATTCAAGCAGGCGCTCGATGACAAGGACGTGCGCGCCATCGTGCTCGCGATTGATTCTCCCGGCGGCGAGGTCACGGCGAGCGACGACATTTACAACATCATCCGCAAGGCGCGCGACCGGAAAAAAATCGTGGTGAGCATGGGCGCGATGGCGGCGAGCGGCGGCTACTACGCGGCGCTCGGCGGCAGCCACATCATCGCGCGCGACACGACTTTCACCGGCAGCATCGGCGTGATCATGCAGACGCTGAACTACGCGGACCTTTTCGGAAAAGTGGGCCTGCAGATGGTGACGTTCAAGAGCGGCAGGATGAAGGACATGCTCAGCGGTTCGCGCCCGAGCACGCCCGAGGAGCGCGAATACGTGCAGGCGCTCGTGATGCAGACCTACGCGAAATTCGTCGGCATCGTCGCCGCCGAGCGGAAGCTCCCCGAGGACACCCTGCGCAACGGCGTCGCCGACGGCCGCGTGCTCTCCGGCAGGGATGCGCTCGACGCGAAGCTGATCGATCAACTCGGCGACCTCGACGACGCGGTGAAAAAGGCGATCGAACTCGGCAGCGCGGCCGGTGCGACCGTCGTCGAGTATCGCGCGATCGAATCGTTCGGTCGCTTTCTCCGCATTTTCGGAAAGGCGGACAGCAGCAAGAAGGTGGAGATCAACCTAGGCCCGCAGTCCTCGCTGCACCTCCAGCCCGGCCGGCTCTACCTGCTGCCGGAACTCCTCGCCCCGTAACGCACCGGACGAGCCGTGACAGTCGCCACCCTCGCGAAGGAAATCCCGCTGACGCCGGATCAGGCGCTGCCGATCTATGCGGTCGCGGCCTTGCTGTTTTTCGTGAGCACCGTCGTCTTCCGGAAGATGCTGCGCAAAGTCGGGGATCGTGGCGGATTGGTGCGCAGCGATCTGTTCGGCCTGCCGGATTTTGTCATCGTGGCAGTCTTCGTCGTGCTGATCCTTCTGGCGCTGGCGATGCGGTGGGCATTCCCATCTTCCAAAGTGGGAGGTTCGGGGCTTGAGATCGTCTCTTCCGTGATGTTGCTTTCGCTGCCGGTGATCCTCGCACTGCTGGTGGTCCGCGGCATCAGCCTGCCGGCTGTGTTTGGTGTGAAGCGCGTGGGATTGCTGCGGGCCCTTTGCGCTGGCGGCGGTCTTATTCTGCTCCTGCTTCCGGTGCTCATGATCGTGACGGCCGTCACCTACCAGTTTCTCGGCGGCCAGGCGGAGCAGCAGGAGATGGTGACGAAATTCCGCGAAGCTACCAAGGCGGGGAAGCAAGACATCATCTGGCAGATAGTTCTCACCGCGACGCTCATCGCGCCGCTCACCGAGGAATTCATCTTCCGCGGCTATTTTTACCCGGTGCTCAAGCGCCTCGCCGGCCCGATCCCTGCCGCGATCGGCATCTCGCTGCTCTTCGGCGCGGTGCATAACAACGCCGCCGGGTTCCCAGTCCTCACGGCTCTCGCGCTCGGGCTCACTCTCGCGTACGAGTGGTCCGGCTCGATTCTCGTCCCGATGTTCATGCACGCGTGTTTCAATTCGATCATGCTCGCGCTGATGTGGTGGCAGACGTTCCACGGGGCTACGCCATGAGAATCGCGTCGCTCGGAGAAGATGCCGTGGTGGCGGCGCTCACGCGCGGACTGCCGCTCGGTGCAGACGTGCGCCGCGGCGCGGGTGACGATTGCGCGGTGATCGGCGGCCTGCGCGCTCGGGTGTGGCAGCTTTTTAAAACGGACTGTGTCGTCGAAGGCGTGCATTTTGAAAAAAAGGAAAAACCGGTGCGCGTCGGCTGGAAAGCGCTCTGTCGCGCGGTGAGCGACATCGCCGCGATGGGCGGCACGCCGCGCCATGCACTCATCACGATCGCCGTCGCGCGCGATGTGAAGATGGCGTGGCTGCGCGGGATTTATGCGGGGCTGCGCAAGGCGGCGCAAAGGTTTGGTGTGAGCATCGTCGGTGGTGAGACTTCGCGTTCGCCAGGGCCGGCGTTCATCAGCATCGCGCTCACGGGTGAGGTGGAGCGCGCGCGCTGCGTGACGCGGGGCGGTGGCAGGGCGGGGGATTTTCTGTACGTGACGGGCAGGCTCGGCGGATCGCTAGCGGGGAAGCATCTCGACTTTGTTCCGAGGCTCGATGAGGCACGCTGGCTTGCGGAAAATTTCCGCATTCGCGCGATGATGGATGTCAGCGACGGAATTGCCGCCGATCTTCCGCGGCTCGCGAAGGCGAGCGGCTGCAGCTTTGAGGTTGCACAGGAAAAAGTCCCGTGCAACCGCGGCTGCGGCG
>JBDSAR010000528.1:0-5346 GCA_039922035.1 Chthoniobacteraceae bacterium | reverse complement strand
GCGCGAAACCCTGCGGACGGATTGGGTGATGCCGCTCGCAGGCGCTGCGCCCGCCGTCGCCGAGACTCCCGCCGCCACGCCGGAACCCGTGCCGCAGAAGCCCGCGCCGGGCCCGAAGCTGCCGAGGCTCGCGCCGCGCGATCTCGTCCAGCGCCTGCTCGCGATGGGCGCGACGATCTCCATCGGTCGCACGGGCGCGCTCTCGCCGATCGGGAAAATCGCCGACCTGCCCGGCGAGAGGTTCGCGATTGCGAAGGTCGAGATCATCCCCGGCGACGGGATGTCCGCGACCGATCTCGACATCATCGAGCAGCTCACCGACGTGGAGGAACTCCAGCTCACCGGCGTGCCTGCAACCGATGCGACGCTGAAGCTCCTGCGCAGCCTGCCCGCGCTGCATGCGCTCACCCTGCGCGATCTGAAAGGCGTCACCGTCGCAGGCTTCCGATCCGTCGCCTCGCTGCCCGCGCTGAAGACGCTGGCCGTGCGCGGCCCCGTGGGTGCCGAGGGCCTGACTGCCTTCGTCGCGAACCGGAAGCTGGACACGCTGTCGCTCAACGATGTCACTTTCTCCGAGCAGGATCTCGGCGCGGTCGCGGGCATCCCGGCGCTGAAGATGCTCACGATCACCACGCGCGATCCGATCGTGCCGGGCGCGTGGGCACGCCTCGCCGGGGCGAAAAAGCTCGCCACGCTCAATGTGGAAAAGACGCCGAAGTCCGCCGCGATGATCGAGCAGATCAGCCGCATCGCCACGCTCACGAGCCTCTCGCTGGGGGATGTCACGCTGCCGGATTCCGACCTCGCGCCGCTCGGTGCGCTGAGGGCGCTCGGAACATTGAAGACGACCGCGGGCAGCACCGTGGACGGCAGCTTTTTTGTCGCATGGCCGCCGAACCTGAAGATGAAGTCGCTCGCCCTCCTCAGCAAAAGCAGCGTGACCGACAAGGCGCTGCGCGGCATCGCGAGCGCATTCCCGCTGCTCGATCATCTGGAGGTGCGCGCGGATTCCGCGGGCGTCACGTCGCCGGGATTCGCCCATCTCCAGAAGCTCCGCCACCTCTCATACCTTTCCATCAGCGGCGATGCCGTGGACGCCGCCGCCCTCGCGCACCTCACCGTCTTCGACAAGGTCACGCATCTCGGGATCGGCGCGGCGCGGATCACGGAGACGGACGTGCGCCTGCTCGTGAAATTCCCATCGTTGCGCGATCTGGAATGGAGCGCTCCGCCCGTGACGGACACCGCGCTCAAGGCCTTCGCAAAGCTGCACGCGCTCACGCAGTTCAAAATCGGCAACGCGACCAAGCCCGAGAATCTGGAGAAGCTCGTCACCGCGCTGCCCACGGTGAAGATCTTGCGCTAGCGCCTCGCGGGACGCCTACGCGAAGACCGCGGTGATCGGTTTTCCATCCGCTGCATGCACCGGACGCGCGTCGGCGGTGCGGAGTTCCGTCTGCGGATCAATGCCAAGTGCCTGGTAGATCGTCGCCGCGAGATCGTCGGGCCGCACGGGATCCTGGGCAGGATAGCTGCCGGTCTTGTCGCTCGCACCGTGAACGAAGCCACGCTTTACGCCGCCGCCTGCGAGGAGCGTCGTGTAGCACTGCGGCCAGTGGTCGCGGCTCGCGTTCTTGTTGATGTTCGGCGTGCGGCCAAATTCTCCCATCCACACGACGAGCGTCGTGTCGAGCAGGCCGCGCTCGTCGAGATCGGTGAGCAGCGTTGGCAATGTCTGCTCGGTGATCGGCAGGTGGTATTTTTCGATGATCGGAAACATCCGCGTGTTGTCGAAGTCGTGCGTGTTCCAGCCCCCGTCGGTCGTGCTCTTCCCGCCGATGCTGGGCGCAAAATAGACCGTCACGAATTTCGTCCCCGCCTCGACGAGTCGTCGCGCGAGCAGGCAGCTCTGGCCGTAGGTCGTGCGGCCGTACGAGTCGCGCACCTTTGCGGACTCGGCGGAAATATCGAACGCATCGCGCAGCTTCGGCGATTGCAGCATCGCCATCGCCTGCCCATAGTAGCTGTCGAATCCGCGCGCGCTCGCCGAGCGATCCATCACGCGCGCCTGTGCATCCACGAGCTGCTGCAATTCGCGCCGCGCCTGCATCCGCTCGATGGAGATGCCCTGCGGCAGGCTGAGTTCCGGCAGTGAAAATGACGACGCATTTGGATCCTGGAGCACGAGCAGCGGGTCGTGCTTCTTGCCGAGAAAGCTCGCGTGCTGGCCGGGCGTCACCGAGCCGTCGCTGATTACGTGCGGATATGAGACGGAAGTCGGCATGGCACTGCCCAATGGTGATGGCGCGAGCTTGTCCACGAGCGAGCCGTAGCCGGGGAAAAGATCGAGCGAATCGCGCAGCCGCTGATCATCCGTCGCAGGCGGGTGCCCTGTGAGCGCGTAATACCCCGCGGAGTTGTGATTCTTCATCGTGTGATGCATCGAGCGGATGAGCGTCACCTTGTCCATCACCTGCGCCGTGCGCGGCAGCTTCTCGCTCACCGCGATGCCGTGTGCCTTGCTCGCGATCGGCTTGTGCGGTCCGCGGATTCCCTCCGGCGCCTCCGGCTTCATGTCGAACATGTCCACATGCGAAGGCCCGCCCCACTGGAAAAGAAAGATGACTGACTTCGCGCGCGGTTTGATTTTCTGCGGCTCCTCCAGCGCACGCAATAGCCCCGGCATGTTCATCCCCAGCAGCCCGAGCCCGCCGACCTTCAGCGCGTGGCGGCGCGTGGTGGCGGAATTGAAATTGGAGCAGGCGAAAATATTGCTCATGGCGGCGGAAAGATGCAGACGTTCAGGCATTCAGGCAACCCGTGCCGTGCCGTTTTGCTTGCCGCAAATGTGCGCCGATTGGCGTTGACTATTTGATTCGTCAGCGCCGACTATCAACTCCGACTTTATGGAACTGATTCTCGTGATCGTCCTGCGTGCGGTGGAAAGGCTGATAGGCATCATCATCGGAGGGTTGCTGGCATGGCTCGGCTACCGCCTCTTTCTCGATGTCCCTGTGAAGGGTGACAGCTCGGGCAATTTCAAGCTCGCCGGTGGTTCGGAGATCAAGCTCACCCGCATCGCGCCGGGCATCTTCTTTTCACTCTTCGGCACTGCGATCGTCTTTGTGTCCTTCCTCAAGCCGGTGAATCTCACCCAGACCCAGCAGGACGTCGCTGCCGTGGCCTCGATAAAGGCGATCGCAACGGAAGGACGGGCGGCTCCTGGCGCTTCCTCTTTCAATGGCGCAGCGCCCGGCGGAACGATCGCGCCGGATGCACGGGAGGCCGGCCGCGAGGAACGGCGTCGCACCATCACCGCGCTGAACAACCTGCCAGCCGCGCTCAAGCCCGACCTGACCGATCCAGAAAAATTCGAGCTGAAGGACGAGATCCGGAAGGCAAAGCTTGCGGTGATGGAACCGGTCTGGGGCGCGGATTGGGGAGACTTTGTGCTGTTCAAGAAATGGATCGAATCCATCGAGGCCGGACCGCCGCCGAATGCCGTCGCGGCCGCGTACTACCTGGGCAAATGAAAATGCTCCGCCAGATTGCCGTCGTCCTCCTGCTGTGCGGGAGCGTTATGGCCGGCGAGGGACGGGATTTTTCCTCGCTCTATGATCGCGCCACGCTGGAGAAATGGCAGGCGAGCTTTCGGGATGATATCACGCTGATGTTCCAAGGGGACATTCTGCCTGCCCTCACTCCAGAGGAGAAGTCGGTGCTCGCCGGTGTGAGGCTCGACTTTCCACAGGTGGGGAATGGCAGGGGCGTGTTCGATTTCTATGCCGGCGACAGGACGATCACGCTGTCCATCGTCTCGCTCCGCTTCTTTGCCGATCTCGCCCTCGCCTACTCGTGGCTGAACGCAAACGGCTACAACACCGAGACCGTGCAGCAGTACGTGGGCATGATTCACTACCAGCCACGCACCGCCTTTGTCGGCGGAGCCTACCCGCGCCCGCTCGATGCCCTCGGCATCCCGGCCAATGTCCGGGATGATCCGCGCGTGATGAAAAACTTCAGCGAGCTTTTCAGCACGACCGTCTTCTTTCTGATCGGCCACGAACTCGGTCACCTCCGCCACGGACACCGTGGCTATGCAGGCGTGTCCGGACTCGACGCGCGGAAGCACGAGGCAGAGGCGGATGCCTTTGCGGTCGAGCTGATGCGGCGCAAGCGCGTGGTTCCGGCCGGCCCGCTCTTCTGGTTCTCCAGCGCAGCCGTGATCGAGCCGCACCGGATTGACTTTGCCTCCGAGCAGGCATGGGAGCGTTACTTCCTCGGCCAGACGCATCCGCTCTCCGCCGCGCGCATTGACGCGCTGACGAAGCAATTCGAGGCCGCCGCGCCGGACTTCGCGAAGTCGCAGCCCGATCCCCAGCGCGGCCTGCAGCAAATGCTCAAGCTGATCACAAATTTCCGCACTGTCTCCACCATGCTCAGCGACGAAGGCGTGCATCGGCTCTTTCGCCGACAGAGCGAGACCTCGGAGCCGCGGATGCTGGCACCTCGGCGCACCGTCGCCTATCAAGCGCCCGCAGTCGCCCCGGCGCGACACCAGCCATTTGACGGCACGTATGACTGTGTCGTGGCCCGCGGCAATGCCGCTGTGGACGTGCGTGTCACCTTCCGCCGCACCGGAAATGATGCCATCGGAGACTACACCTACGGCACCACAGCGGGAAAATTCCGCGGTGTCGTGGAGGGGGATAAGTTCACCGGCACATGGACGGAAGGCGCGGTAACTGGCCATGCCAGCTTCACTGCCGCACTGGACGGCTATGCTTTTTCCGGAAACTTCTGGGTGAAAAGTCCCGAAACCATCCTCGGCCGCTGGATTGGCACGCGCAAGCCCTAGTGGCGGAAGAGGAATTCCTTCGCGTTTAGCATCGCCCACGCGAGGTCTTCGAGCGCGCGGCGCTTGTCCTTTTCGGAGGCGAGATGGGATTTTGCGCGATCGAGTTCAGCGGCATTTGGCTCGCGTGAGAGCGTGGCGAGGTAAAGTTCGGAGATAATTTCCGCATCCGGCTTTGTCGTCGCGAGCAGTTTGCCGATCAGGTTCGTCTTGCGCGTGAGCAGTTCATTGATCACCGGGCCGCTGAGAAGCTGGAAGGCTTGCGCGACGGTCGGCTCGTTGGTGCGTTCGCAATCGCTCGCGATGAGGCGCGGCGGTTTTCCGAAGGCGAGCGCGAAGCGATCGAGGTCGGTCTTGATCGGATGATAGTGCTTCCGTCCCTCGGGAAGTTCGGCGAGCCGTGTGGTCCCCGGCCAGTCGGGAAAGCTCAGCGGCGCGGCGAGCGCTGCGCTCATCGAATCGAGAATCTGCTCCGCGCCGAGCCGGCGGAT
>JBDSAR010000527.1:0-2258 GCA_039922035.1 Chthoniobacteraceae bacterium | reverse complement strand
GCATCGAGCACGCGGATGGTGCCGCGCCCGATGCTGAGCGCGCTCTTCACCAGTTCCTCCAGCCGCCGACGCCGCGGGCCGCGGGTGTCCGCGGGCGTGCGCTCGCCCACAAGCACCTCGATCGTGTGTTCGCGGAAGCGCTCCAGCTTTTGGAAATACGAAACCTCCACAAGCTGCCCGTCCACCATCAGCGTCTCGAAGCCCTGGCGCTTCGCCCATTTCGCGATGTCCGTGTGGAAGCCCTTGCGCGCCTTCACAAGCGTCGCAAATACGCGCACGCGGCCCTTTTTCGCGAGCGCCTCGACGCGAGCCGTGACGGCTGCCGTGGTCTGCGACTCGACCGCGCACTCGCACTTCGGGCAGTGCTGCACGCCGAGCTTTGAGAAAAGCAGACGCAAAAAGTGATAGACCTCGGTGACTGTCGCGACGGTGGATTTTCCACCGCCACGCGTGACGCGCTGCTCAATGGCCACACTCGGCGGCAGCCCGGTGATGCGATCCACGTCCGGCTTCTCGAGTTGCTCGACGAACTGCCGCGCGTAGGGCGACATCACGTCGAGGAAGCGCCGCTGGCCCTCGGCAAAAAGCAGATCGAACGCGAGCGTACTCTTCCCCGAACCGCTCAGCCCCGTGATGACGACAAGCTGATCGCGCGGGATTTCGAGCGAGATGTTCTTCAAGTTGTGCTCGCGCGCTCCGTAGATGCCGATGCAGCGGGGCGCACCTTGGAGTGCGGTGGCAAGCGACAGCGCGACACCGCCTTCGGATGCAACGGAGGTGCGCGGTGGTTCTTCGGCGACTCGCGCACTCACTTCGTCGCCCGCCGCGTCGCTCCGCTCGTGCCAAAGCGGCGTCGCGCTTTCGCTTGCCGCCGCACTCCAGAGTCGCGCGTCGCGCGTCCCATGCAAAACGTCCTTCAGAAATTTTCCGGTGTGCGACGCCTCGACCTCCGCGACTACTTCCGGCGTGCCCGCAGCGACGAGCAGACCGCCTTCCGTCCCCGCCTCGGGGCCGAGATCGATCACGTGGTCGGCACATTTGATCACTTCGAGATTGTGCTCGATGACGAGCAGTGAATTCCCCTGCTCCACGAGCCGATCAAAAACCTTCACGAGCATCGCGACATCGTCGAAGTGCAGGCCGGTAGTCGGCTCGTCGAGGATGAGCAATGCCTTCGCGGTGTCCTGCTGCGTGAGTCGCTCGACGAGCTTAAGTCGCTGGCTTTCGCCGCCGCTGAGCATGTTGAGCGGCTGGCCGAGGCGGATGTAGCCGAGGCCGACTTCCTCCAGCACGCGCAACGGCCTGGCGGTGCGCAGTTCGCCGTGCTTCTCAAAAAACTTCACGGCCTCGGTGACAGTGAGTTCCAGCACGTCGTGGATGCTTTTTCCGTCGAGACGAATCTTGAGGACGTGCGACTGATACCGGCGGCCTTCGCATTCCGGGCAGCGCACGAAGACGTCGCTGAGAAATTGCATCTCGATCTTCTCGAAACCGCTGCCGCTGCACCGCTCGCAGCGGCCCGCGCCGCCGTTGAAGGAAAACGCGCTCGCATTCAGCCCCTCGCGCAACGCCTCGGGCGTCATCGCGAACATCTCGCGGACGTTGTCGAAGATTCCGAGGTAGAGTGCGGCAGTGGATTTCGGAGTGCGCGAAAGCGGCGACTGATCCACGAGGATGACCTGATCGATCTGCCGCGCGCCGACGAGCTTCTTGCAGGCACCGGCCGTGTTCCCGCTCGCGATGCCTTTTGCGTTCAGCAGATTTTCGTAGAGGACGCTGTGGACGAGCGTGCTCTTGCCGGAGCCACTCACGCCGGTGATGCACGCAAAGACGCCGAGCGGAAACTCGACGGTGATGTTTTGGAGATTGTGCTCGCGCGCGCCCTCGATGCGGAGCCACGACGCTGGCTTGCGGCGAACCGCAGGGATGGGAATGGATTTTTCGCCGCTGAGGTAGGCGGCAGTCAATGAACGCCCAACGCCCAAGGAACGCGAGGAAGGTCTCCCGGAAGTTTGAGAATCTTGTGCCGCGCCTTGGCTCTTGTTCATTCCACCTTTTGCCTTCTGCATCGCGCCTTGGGCGTTGGGCGTTGAAATCAGCCCCGAAGCCGGCCCCGCATACACCAACTCGCCGCCGCCATCGCCGCGTCCGGGTCCGAGTTCGATCACGTGATCGGCGGCGCGCATCACGGCTTCCTCGTGCTCGACGACGAGCAGCGTGTTGCCTTTGTCGCGCAGCGATTTCATCACGCGGATGAG
>JBDSAR010000526.1:0-3778 GCA_039922035.1 Chthoniobacteraceae bacterium | reverse complement strand
GCCCGGCGCGACTTTCGTGCTTCGGCCAGCGCCAAGCATATTCATAGCTGGCAACTACGCCGACTTCATTGTGCAACTGATTGTCCCACCCTCGCGGCGATCTCAGGCCGCGCACATCATGCACGAGACGCTGCGTCTCCTGGGCCAACGAATAGGAACCGACCACGCCGATATCGAGCGCAAACGTGTGCCGGACGTCGGCATTTTTGAGCACCAGTCCGACACCGCCATACAGCCAGCCGGCATAGGGACGATCCTTCGGCAGCGGAGCGGAGGTCTCTGTGTTGTCCGGCGTGTACATGTTCTGCCCGAGAGAGAATGTGATATTCTTTTGGAAATCCGGGCGGTTCACAAATGGAATGCTATTGAGCAGCGGCAGGAACGGGCTGGCAAAGGCGGTATCGCTAAACCGCGCGACGTCGGGGGAACTCCAGCTAATCTTTACCCCATTCGTGTAATACCGGTCGGTGCCGCCAAAGAGATCGTTCTCGAAATACATGGTCAACGAGCCACCGCTCTTGTCCGGTTTCGGGTGGGCAATTTCGGTGTCCTCCCGAGTTTGTGCATACCCTGAGATGCATGGGATGGCGGTGAAGGCGACGACAAGAATGGAACGTTTCATGAGTGGGAGTGCGATCATCTTCCCCGAGTTCGCATTTCGGGTCTCGCTGGCCCCCTCAATCTTAAACTTTCCGCGCAGCGTTTCTGGCGGCCTGCCCATCAATGGCGGCAATTTGGAACACTGCCGAGGAATCATCCACGCCACTCACTCGTAGCGCAGGGCATCAATCGGATCGAGCGCCGATGCCTTCCGCGCCGGGTAGTAGCCGAAGACGATCCCGATGAATGCGCTGCACGCGAAGGCGGCGATCACCGGCGTCGGCGTGACGACTGCAGTGAGGTCGAAAAGCTGTGGCAGGATTTTCGCGGTCGCGATGCCTGCGGAGATGCCGAGGATTCCGCCCACGAGGCTGAGCGTGATGGCCTCGATGAGGAATTGCAGCAGGATGTCCCCGCCCCGCGCGCCAATGGCGAGGCGGATACCGATCTCGCGCGTGCGCTCGGTGACGCTCACGAGCATGATATTCATGATGCCGATGCCGCCGACGACGAGCGACACGCCCGCGATCGCTGCGAGAAGTTTCGTCATCGCCTCGGATGCGCTCGACGCCATCGTCGCGATTTCATCCTGCCCGCGCACGATGAAATCCGGCTCCTGCCCTGCGCCGATGCGGTGGCGTTGCGCGAGCAATTCGTTCAGCGCGGTCTGCACGCCGGCGAGCGGCTTGCCCTTTTCCACGCCGAGCGTGATGCGCTGCAGCGTCTTCGCGCCGAGGATGCGCTTCATCGCAGTCGTGTAAGGCAGCACGATGGTGTCGTCCTGATCCGAGCCCATGATGGATGCGCCTTTCACCGCGAGCACGCCGACGACCGTGAGCGGCACCTTGCGAATGCGGATGGTCTGCCCCATCGCGAGCGCAGGTTCGCCAAAGAGCCGCGCGGCGACGGTGTTGCCGATGATGGCGACCTTGCCCGCCGTGCGCACATCGCGCTCCCCGAACGGCGCACCGAGGGCGAATTCCCAGCGGCGGATGTCGAAATACTCGGGCGACACGCCATTGATGCGCGTGCTCCAGTTCTCGCTGCCGAACGATGCGCGGACATTGCCGCCGCTCTCGGGAGTCACGGCCTCGACGAGCGGCACTTCGCGCCGGATCGCCTCCACGTCGTCGAGCGTGAGCGTGCCCGCGCCGCCGTATCCGCTGCTCATTCCGCCGCGTGTCACGCTGCCGGAGAAAATCATGATTACGTTGTCGCCGATGGTCGCGATCTGGCTTTCCACCTTCGCCTTCGCGCCATTGCCGATCGCCACGGCGGCGATCACCGCGGCCACGCCCACGATGATGCCGAGCCCGGTGAGCAGCGAGCGCATCTTGTTCCGCCGCAGCGCGCGGAATGCGGTCTGAAGAATCAGCCTCAGCCTCATGTCGCGGCAGCCAAGGGATCCCCCACCGGGAGATTCCGCAGATCCTCCTCGGCGTTGGACCGTTTCTCCACCTGCAGATCGCTCACGATCCGGCCGTCGCGCATCACGACCACGCGCTTTGCGTATCGGGCCACGTCGTTCTCATGCGTGACCATCAGGATCGTGATGCCCTCTTCATTCAGCCTTTGAAAAATGCCGAGGATCTCGACGCTCGTGCGTGTGTCGAGATTGCCGGTCGGTTCATCCGCGAGCAGCAGCACGGGATCGTTGATGAGCGATCGCGCGATCGCCACGCGCTGCTGCTGTCCGCCGGAAAGCTGGTTTGGCGTGTGATCCGCGCGTGTCCCGATGCCCACCATTTCGAGCATCTTCAGGGCTTTCTCGTGCTTCTGCTGCGCCGTCATCGGCGAGCGGCTGTAGAGCATCGGCAGCTCGACATTTTCCAGGGCACTCGTGCGCGAGAGCAGGTTGAAATTTTGGAACACGAATCCGATCTTCTTGTTCCGAATGTCCGAGAACTCGTCGCGGCTGAGATTCGAGACATCCATCCCGTCGAGAAAATAGCCCCCGCCTGTCGGCCGATCGAGGCAGCCGAGGATGTTCATCAGCGTGGATTTTCCCGAGCCGCTCGTGCCCATGATCGCGACGAATTCACCGCTCTGCACCGTGAGCGAAATGCCCCGCACCGCCATCACCGGCTGGCCGGCGGACGCGTACGTCTTCTCAAGTTTCTCAAGGCGGATAATCTCGTCCATGACGCTACATCCTGCGAGGCGGCCCGCCGCCGGGAGCACCGCCGCCGAACGCGCCCGGAGCGGATGCCTTCGACGAAATCACACCGGTCACGATTTTTTCCTCCCCGGTGAGGCCGCTGACAATCTCGGTGTTGATCCCATCACCGACCCCGGTCGTGACCTCGACGGGCCTGAGCGTTTCGCCGTCGAGGCGATACACCTTGCGTTTTGCAGCGACCGGCTTCTTCGGCCCCGCGCCGTCGGCGGCTGCCCTCGTCGTCGGGCCGCCTGCCTTGCGTGGCTCGGCTCCAAGCTCCAGCGGCGGTTTGAAGCGCAGTGCAGAGTTCGGCACGGCGAGCACGTCCTTTTTATCCGCGATCACGATGGAGACATTTGCCGTCATGCCGGGCCGCAATTCGTGCTTCGGATTGTCCACCTCGACCACCGTCACGTAGGTCACCACATTGTCCACCGTGATCGGCGCGTAGCGCACCTGCACGATTTTGCCGTGAAAGATCTGGTCGGGAAATGCGTCCACGAGGAACGTGGCTTCCTGCCCTTCGCGCACGCCGCCGATGTCGGCCTCGGAGACATTCGCCTCAATGTGCATTTTGCTGAGATCGCCCGCGATGGTGAAAAGCACCGGTGCCGTCATCGCCGCCGCGACCGTCTGCCCCACGTCCACATTCCGCGAAATCACCACGCCATCCACGGGCGCGTAGATCGTGCAGCGTGCGAGATCGATTTGCGCGCGTTCGAGCATCGCCCGCTTCACCTTCAGTGCAGCCTCGGCCTGATGGATGTCCGCGATGGCCTTGTCGTTCTCCGCCTGCGCCACGAGCTTGCCCGCGAAAAGTTCGGCCGTCCGCTTTTCCGTCACGGCGGCGAGTTCGACGGCGGCCTGCGCCGTGGCGAGTTCGCCTTCGGCCTGATGCACGTTCGCCTCGAAGGACGCAGGATCCAATTTTGCCACCACCTGGCCCTTTTTTACCGGCGTATTAAAATCCGCGAGCAGTTCCCGGATGTTCCCCGAAATCTGACTGCCGACGACCACGCT
>JBDSAR010000525.1:0-7283 GCA_039922035.1 Chthoniobacteraceae bacterium | reverse complement strand
TTGTCCCGGAGCTGCCGACTCCGTCATGAGGAAGCTGATCTCTCCGTTTCGCCCTCACGAAAACTGCGCCTCGCAAAACCAGCGTCCATTTTCCACCGAAATCAAAGGCGCATCGCCATCGCCGAGTCCGCGCGGAATCTCACGTGCAGCGGCGCGCGTCTGCTCGCGGTGACGGACAACCTGAATTTCGGAAACCCGCACAATCCCGAGCTGTTCTGGCAGCTCCGCGAAAGCGTCGAGGGACTCGCCGAGGGCTGCCGCGAATTCGGCACGCCGGTGACCGGCGGCAACGTGTCGCTCTACAATCAGTCGCCCGCCGGCCCCATCGATCCCACGCCGACGGTCGGCATGGTCGGCATCATTGACGACGCGAAGCACGTGACCACGCAGGCGTTCAAGTCCGCGGGCGACGTGATCCTCCTCGCCGGCCCCGTGCTCGATCCCGCCGCCGGCGATCTTTCACTCGGCGCGTCGCACTACATGAAAGTCGTCCACGGCCAGAAAGCCGGACGCACGCCGCGCCTGTCGTTCGATCTGGAAAAGCGCGTGCAGTCCGCCGTGCTCGCACTCATCCGCGCCGGCCTCGTGAAAAGCGCGCACGATTGCAGCGAAGGCGGCCTCGCCGTCGCGCTCGCGGAAAGCTGCATCGGCGGAAAACTCGGCGCGACCGTCGAACTCCCCAGCGGCCCCGCGCTCGACAAATACCCCGCCCACGCCGCGCGCGCCGCGCTGCTCTTCGGCGAAAGCCAGAGCCGCATCATCCTCACCGTCGCCCCCGAAAACGCCGACCGCGTCCTCGCCGAACTCGCGAAAGCCAGCATCCCGCACAGCCGCCTCGGCACCGTCGGCGGCGAAGCGCTGACCGTCACCGCGCACAAAGCCACGCTCTCATCCCCGCTCGCGGAAATCACACCCGCGTGGTCCGACAGCATCGCAAAGGCGATGGAGTAATGTTGTCCCGACGACTCGTCGGCATCCGTGCATAACCGCCGAATGAAGGAGGCGGGTAAACTTTTCCCGACGTGGCGCTCCACGCTTCGCGCGTGTCGTGTGTCACACACGCAGGGCCGACGAGTCGTCGGCCCCACATTTTAGCCGAGCACCTTGTTCCACTTGTCGAGGTTCGCCTTTTGCGCGGCGAAGAGGGCGTCGGTGGAGTCGAGGATTTCGACCGTCTTGATCGCATCGCCTTGCGCGATTTTGTCCACGACGTCCTGGCCTTTTGTCACTTCGCCGAAGACCGCGTGCTTGCCGTCCAGATGAGGGCAGGGAACGTGGGTGACGAAGAACTGGCTGCCGTTCGTGCCGGGGCCTGCGTTGGCCATCGAGAAGATCCCGGGCTTCGCGTGTTTGAGCGACTTGTCGATCTCGTCCGCAAACTTGTAGCCGGGGCCGCCCGAGCCGGTGCCGGTGGGATCGCCGCCCTGGATCATGAAGTTCGGAATCACGCGATGGAACTTGATGCCATCGTAGTAACCGCGCGTGGCGAGGTTGAGATAGTTGGCGGCGGTCATGGGCACTTTGCTGGCGAAGATGGTCGCCTCGATGTTGCCCTTGGTGGTCTTGAGAATGATGCGGATGTCGGACATAAGGGCGCGGAAGCTGGCGGGTGTGCGGGAATGGCGCAAGCGATTTGCGAGGTCTGGGTGCTTTCCATTTCCTCCTCAAAAAATGTTCCGCCACGGAATCGTCGCATGCATTTTACAACGTCGCGATTTTCTCCGCGTGACAGAAATCACATCGCGTGTATTGCTCGCCCCAATGAAAATTTTCTCCTCCATCCTCACCCTCATTCTTGCAGTCACCCTCAACGGCCGCACATGCGCTGCAGACGACAAAAAGGCCGCCGACGAAGTCGCCGTGGTGAAGACCAACCTGGGCACGATGGTTCTCGAGTTCTGGCCTGATGTCGCGCCGAAGCACGTCGAGAATTTCAAGACGCTCGCGAGAAAGGGTTTTTACGACGGCACCGCATTTCACCGCGTGATCAAGGGCTTCATGATCCAGGGCGGCGACCCGCTCACGAAGGACGACTCGCAGCAGGCGCGCTGGGGCACGGGCGATCCGGGCTACAAGATCAAGGCGGAGTTCAACGACAAGGCTCACACGCGTGGTGTGCTTAGCGCGGCGCGTTCGCAGGATCCGGATTCGGCTGGCAGCCAGTTTTTCATCTGCCACGGCGAACCGCGCTTTCTGGATCATCAGTACACGGCGTATGGCAAACTGATCAAAGGCGACGATGTGCTGGAGAAGATCGCCACGACCGAGACGGCGCCGGGCGATCGGCCTTTGAAGAAGGTGGTCGTGGAGAGCATCAAGATCGTTCCTCGCGCGGAAGCGAAGTAGTCTTCCCGATCATCTGCAATCCGCCTTGGACGAATAGCACGTCCCGGCGTCGCCTTCCCCGCAACTCACTGCCATCCGAAAACGAAACATGTCGAAAGTCACGCTAGGCCTCATCCAGACCGCCGTCGGAGCAGATCCGAAGGCGAACCTCGAGAAGGCAATCGCGAAGACCATCGAGGCCGCAATGGCTGGCGCGCAGATCGTCTGCCTGCAGGAACTTTTTTGCAGCCACTACTTCTGCCAGGTCGAGGATCACAAATATTTCGCGCTGGCCGAGGCGATCCCCGGGCCGAGCACGGAGGCGTTTTGCAAAGTGGCGAAGGAGCATGGTATCGTGGTTATTGCGTCGCTTTTTGAAAAACGCGCGGCGGGGCTGTATCACAACACAGCGGCGATCATTGACGCCGACGGCAGCTACCTCGGGAAATACCGGAAGATGCACATCCCGGACGACCCGCTTTTTTACGAGAAGTTCTACTTCACGCCGGGCGACCTTGGCTTCCGCGCGTGGCAGACGCGCTTCGGAAAAATCGGCGTCTGCGTGTGCTGGGACCAGTGGTATCCGGAAGCCGCGCGCCTCACGGCGATGCAGGGCGCGCAGATCCTGTTCTACCCGACGGCCATCGGCTGGCATCCGTCGGAAAAGGCGCAGTACGGCGAGAGGCAGCACTCATCGTGGGAGACGATTCAGCGCGGTCACGCGATCGCGAACGGCTGCTACGTCGCCGCCGTGAACCGCATCGGACATGAGGCACCGGACGGCGGGCCAGGCTTGGAATTCTGGGGGCGGAGTTTTGTGGCGGATCCCTCCGGGCAGATTTTGAAAAAGGCGAGCACGGACAAGGAGGAGAACCTGCTCGTGCAAGTGGACCTCGACACCGTGGACACTCAGCGGACACATTGGCCGTTCCTCCGCGACCGGCGCATAGACGCCTACGCAGAAATCACGAAACGCTATCTGGACTAAATGGGACACTCGAAGACGAGCAAGGAAGCGCCGGCGACACCGGTAGCACGGGGATATCGGATGCCGGCCGAATGGGAGCCGCATGCCTCGACTTGGCTCTCGTGGCCTCGCCGTGAAGGCATTAGTTTTCCCGGCACCGGGGCGTATGACAAAGCGGCGCTCGCCATCGCAAAAATGGTGCATGCTCTTGCGGATTCCGAGCCGGTGAACATCAGCGTCTGCGACGCCGCGCACGAGACGGACGTGAAGAAACTCCTCACAAAGGTCGGCGCGAAGCACGCGCACGTGACCTTTCATCACATCGAGATCAACGAGCCGTGGTGCCGGGATCACGGCCCCATTTTCGTCACGCGCAAGGATGCGCCGAAATCGCTCATCCTCGACTGGGGCTACAATGCGTGGGGCTGCAAGTATCCGCCCTTCGACGACGACGACTACGTGCCGACTGCGATTGCGGAAAAACTGAAGCTGCCCGTGGAGTACCCCGGCATGATTTTGGAAGGTGGCTCGATTGACGTGAACGGCGAGGGTCTGTTGCTCACCTCGCGCAGTTGCTTGCTGAACACCAACCGCAATCCCGATCTCAAGCAGGCGCAAATCGAGCAGCGCTTGCGCGACTGGCTCGGCGTGAAGGAAATTCTTTGGCTCGGCGACGGCATCGAGGGCGACGATACGGATGGGCACATTGATGACATCGCGCGCTTCGTCAGCACCGACACGATCGTGTGCGCAATCGAGGAAGACGAGGATGACACGAACTTCGAGCCGCTGAAGGCGAACCACGACTATCTCGCGGGCCTCACCATGGATGGCGAAACCGCTCCGAAGGATGAAGACGAGGACGACGAGGAGGGTGCCGGAGGCGATGGAAAGCTCCCGCGTTTTCAAACCGTGAAGATGCCGATGCCGCGGAAAATCGTGCGCGACGGCCAGCGCCTTCCGGCGAGTTACGCGAATTTTTACATCGGCAACAAGGTTGTGCTGCTGCCGATTTTCTCGGACGTGAACGACCGCTGGGCCGCCGCGATTTTGGAAAAGGCATTTCCCGGACGCAAAGTGGTGCCGATAGATTCCCGCGAACTCATCTGGGGTCTCGGATCGTTCCACTGCCTCACGCAGCAGCAGCCTGCGGTCTGAGTGGACGATTGTTTGCGATGAAGATCCTCGTCATCGGCAGCGGCGGTCGCGAGCACGCGTTGGTTTGGAAATTGCGACAATCGCCGCGCGTCACCGAGATTTTCTGCGCGCCGGGAAATGGCGGCATCTCGCAAATCGCGGAGTGCGTTCCGCTGAAGATTTCCGAGCACGATGCGCTTGTTGAATTCGCCAGGGAACGCGGCATCAATTTGACGGTGGTCGGCCCCGACGACGCTCTCGCGGCGGGAATCGTGGACCGCTTCCAGAGCGAAGGTCTGCGCATCTTCGGCCCGACGCAGAATGGGGCGCGGCTCGAATCTTCGAAGGTATTCGCGAAGGAGTTCATGCTGCGGCACGGGATTCCCACGGCGGCGAGTGGACAGTTTTCCCATGCGGACGAGGCTCGCGCATTTGCCGCGAAGATGAGCGTGCCGGTTGTCGTGAAGGCGAGCGGGCTTGCGCTTGGCAAGGGTGTGATCATCGCAGGGACACACGCGGAGGCGGACGCGGCGATCCGCGAGATCATGGAGGAGCGGAAATTTGGTGATGCGGGCGCCGAGGTCGTCATCGAGGAATTTCTGGTTGGCGAGGAGTGCAGCATCCACGCGCTCGTGGATGGGCGGAGCTACCTGCTTTTCCCCAGCGCGCAGGATCACAAGCGCGCGCTCGACGGCGACCGCGGACTGAACACCGGCGGCATGGGCACCTTCAGTCCCGCGAGCGAAGTGCTGCCGCCTGCGTTCGAACAGCGCGTGCGCACCGAAGTGCTCGATCGCTTCATCGCCGGTCTGAAGGCGGACGACCTCGATTATCGGGGCATGCTTTTCCCAGGCCTGATGATCACGAAGGATGGCATCAAGGTGCTCGAATTCAACTGCCGCTTCGGCGACCCCGAGACGCAGGTGCTGCTTACTCGGCTTGAAAGCGACCTGGTGGACTTGCTCGATGCGACGATCGATCAGCACCTGGACTCGGTCTCGGCACGCTGGCGGCCCGAGGCAGCGGTGTGCGTGATCCTCGCGAGTGGCGGCTATCCGGGCAACTACTCGGGCGGCAAGCGCATCGCTGGCTTGGATGGAAGCGAGGCCACCGTTTTCCACGCCGGCACGAAGCGCGACGGCGATGATTTTTTCACCGCGGGCGGACGCGTGCTAGGTGTCACCGCGCTCGCGCCCACGCTCGCAGAGGCGAGGACGCGTGCATACGCCGCAGTCGGGGGGATTCACTTCGAAGGAATGCAGTTTCGTTCGGACATTGCGGCGAAGGGACTCTGACGCTACCATTGCCCCTCATGAAAAAGTCCGCCTTTCTCGCCGCTGCCCTGGCGCTCGCGTGTGCGAAGGCGCAGGACAAATCGCCTGACCACGTGCCGGCGAAAAGCGCCACGGAGCCCGCGACGAAAACCAGGCCCGTCGTTCCCGCTGATTCCGCGGACAAAAAGGCGGAGCCTGCCGAAGCCCCACCGCAGCAGCTCTCGTCGCATGATGCCGCCGAGGCATTGAGCGAGGACGAACTCCGGCAGATTGTTGAGGTCTTGCGCGGGACTTATCTGAATCCCGATGCGCTCAGTGAAATGTCGCTCGCACGCGCAGGCATCCAGGGCTTGCTGGATCGGCTTGGCTCGGGTGCGCGCATATTTTCTCCGGGCAAAAAAGTGGAGCAGCGCGCGGAGCAATTCCGCTCGGAGATGCTCAATGGCATGGTCGGCTACCTGCGCCTCGGTGCGCTCACGCCCGGGAATATCGCCGCGCTCGACGCCGCCCTGGAGGGTTTCGCCGCGAAGCCGCCGGGCGCGGTCGTACTCGATCTGCGCGCGACACCGCACAGCACGGACTTTGAACTCGCCGCCGAATGCTGCCGCCGCTTTTCGCCGAAAGGGCGCGTGCTCTTTTCCATCAAGAAGCCCAAGGCGAACGATGAGGAAATCCTGACCTCACGCGAGGACCCGCGCTGGCGCGGCCTGCTCACGGTGCTCGTGGATGGCGGCACCGCCGGAGCAGGTGAAGTGATCGCCGCAGTATTGCACACGCATCTCGGCGCATACGTGATCGGGCAGCAGACGAAAGGGGAGGCCGCGCAATTCGAGGAAGTGCCGCTCGCCGGCGGGCGTGTGCTGCGTGTCGCGGTCGGCGAGGTTTCGCTGCCGGATGCGACGCCGGTTTTCCCGGGGGGCCTCACGCCGGACCTCGCGGTGAATGTCCCGCCGGAAAAAACCGAGGAGGTGCTGCAACTCGCGATGAATGGCACCGGTGTCGCGCCGCTCGTGATTGAAAAGTCGCGCGCCCGCATGAACGAGGCCGCGCTCGTGGCAGGCACGAATCCCGAACTCGACGAAGTGCAGGCAGTCCAGAAACAGCGTGAAAAGGGCAACGTCGCCACAAAACCGCCGCGCGATGAGGTGCTCCAGCGCGCGCTCGATTACATCACGAGTGTCCGCATTTTCGAGGCAAGGGAAGCCGCGGGAGCAGGGCGCTGAACGTAGCCGCCGACGGCAGGAGGCGGGCACACTTTCCAGACGGGGATTGCCGGGAAAAATCAGCCCACCTTCCGCCGTCGGTGGCTACGAGGATTTTTCCGCAACGCCCCATTGCGCGCTCCGCGCGGCGCTGCTACACCGCGCGGACTTTTCTCCAAATGCCGCGCGACAATTCCATCAAGAAGATCCTCCTCATCGGTTCGGGCCCCATCGTCATCGGGCAGGGGTGCGAGTTTGATTACTCGGGCGTGCAGGCTTGCAAGGCGCTGAAGGAGGAGGGCTACACGGTCATCCTCGTGAACTCGAATCCGGCGACGATCATGACGGACCCGGAGTTTGCGCACCGCACTTACATCG
>JBDSAR010000524.1:0-18404 GCA_039922035.1 Chthoniobacteraceae bacterium | reverse complement strand
TTTCATCCGCCGATCACTTCGCCGTGCGCGGATTGCGCAGGTAGTAAAAATGCCCGTCCTCCGCACCGCCAAGGAAATCGGGGACGCCGTCGCCATTGAAGTCCACGACCGTCGGGCTCACATCATGGCCCTCGATGTTCTCCTTCACGAGCGGGCCTTCGTCCTTGAAGAACCACTTGCCGTCCCGCGCATCCACCTGCCGGAGAAAATTCGCGCTTGAGGAATTCAGCAGGAGGTCGAGCTTCCCGTCGCCATCCCAGTCGGTGATGCAGATTTTCCGGCGTCCGCTTTTTCCCGCAGTGCCTTTGCTCAGTCGCAGCGACTCGCCGCGCTCGTCGCACAGCACGCGCTTCGGCGCGAGCAGCACGAGTTTGCCGTCGCGTTTCGCCCGCTCGAAAAATGCGAGGTAGCCCTCGTGATCGAGCATCACGAGATCGGTGAGCCCGTCGTGATTCCAGTCCGCCGCAAAGGGAGTCGTGCGCCATTGCGTGAGCAGCGCCTTGCCCTCGGGCCGCATCCAGCCCCACGCGAGCGCCGGCTGCGTGCCATCCCACTCCACCTCGATGGGCTGCGCGGCGGCGAGCTTCGGGTCGGTGCGTGTGCGGATGTTTTTGAACCACACGACTTTTCCGAGGATGGAGTTCACGATGAGGTCCGGCAGTCCGTCGCTGTCCCAATCCGCGACACTCAGCGTCGTGTAGCCCCACTTCGCCTCGGCGGGGCCCTGGATGCTGCCGTTCGGGCCGGCCATGAAGCGGATCACCTTGCCGTCCGCTTCGAGATATTTCGGCGCGGCCCACTTCGGTTTTTCGACACCGGGGCCGCTCAGGTTTTTGAAAAACAAAACGTAGCCAGCGGAGTTGCCGCTCACGATATCCATCGCGCCGTCGCCGTCCCAATCCACCCCCACCGGTGTCGCGAGCGCTCCGCATTTTACATCGTCCGACTCCTGCTGAAAATAGCGTGGCGCGAGAAATTGCGGGTTGCCGTCGGCAGCAGTCTTGCCGGTGTTTTCGATGAACGCCACGCGCCCGTCCTCATCCCCGACAATGAGGTCAGGCCTCCCGTCCTTATTCCAGTCGAGCACCGTCGGCGTGATCATTTCCAAATCCATCACGAGCGGTTTGCCGTCGGATGTCCTGAGCGCGCGGCCCGGCGCATACTTTGGCTCCGTGCGTGTGCCGATGTTTTCAAAATACCTGAAGCCGTCGCGGAACTCGCCGCAAATCAGATCCAGTTTTCCGTTCCCCTTGAAGTCCGCGAAGCACGGCGAGGGCCAGCCATACGTCTCCGCCGGCTTGTCCCCCGCCATGAGTTGCACAGGCTTTTCGTAGTTCGGCGCGTCATTCGTGCCGGTGTTGCGGATCACATACACAAAGCCGCGCAACGGGCCTGCCGTCCATTTGCCGTCGGGCGTGTAGGCGTTGTCCCATCCATATTCCGTCCAGTCGTCCGCGCCCACGACGAGGTCCATTTTGCCATCGCCATCGAAGTCCACGTAGCGCCAGAAATTCCCGCGCACCTTGTTCGGATGCACGTTTGCCGGGAGCGGGAGCTTCGTTCCCTTCTCGAGTCCGGTGCGGAGGAAATCCGGGAACTCCAACGCTGGCGTGAGCACTCGCGGCATGCCGCCCACAAAGGACACGCCCGGCATCTGCAAGCCGCGGCTGATGCGGCGCGCGGGCTTGAAAACCGGCAGCGCATTTTTCGCCGTGTCCGTGCCTGGATTCTCGAAGACGTAGGTGCCGTTGTACGGCTTGTCCGGGCAGGACACAACGAGGTCGAGCTTGCCGTCACCGCTGAAATCCATCGGCAGCGGAAACGCCCACAGCCCAACACCGAGATCAACCGTGAGGCCGGGATGGTTGTATTTGAGCCGCTCGAGCCCGTCGGCGCACGCGACGTGTGCTGAGAAAATGGCGAGGGATGTGAGCGCAGTGCGGACAGGAATTTTCATGGAGAGAAATTGCGGGTGAGATGCGATTCATGCGCGACTCAGCGTGCCGCACACATTTACACGCATGCCGAGCGCACGCGCGAACGCAGCCTTGGCGAACATGCATTCATCAGCCGCCTTCGCATCGTTCGCGTAGGCGACCTGGATGTGATTCGCCTGATGCTTCGCCATAAGCTGATCGCGTGACACACCGTAGGTCACGGCGTGCATGATGGGCCACTGCGGAGTCGTCGCGTGCCAGCGGCGCTCGGTCTCTTCGCGCGGCAGCGTCACGACTCCGCCGCGTCCGATGTCCATGTGCAGCGCCTCGCCCTCGACGTAGATACGCGACCAGACGATTTCGCCCGGCTTGCTGACACCGCGCAGGGTCGAGCCGCCATTCGGAAAATACATCGCAGGCTGCCGAAAGCCCTCCCCGCCCTTCCATCCGCCGATGAAATGCGCAGGCGGCGCGGCACCGCTGATGAGGAAGACCCAGACGTATTCGCCGCCAAACTCCGCGCCCCATCGCACGTCGTGCAGCGTGTTCTCGACCGGTTGCCCGAGCGCCGAGTGGACGCGCTGCGTGAGCAGACCGTCGAGTCCCGCGCATTCGTCCACTTCGTTGAAATGCGTGACGGGCTTGCCGGCATAGAGCACGCGCTTGCCGTCGCGTGAACGCACGGGCGGACGGTCGGAATTATTCAGCGTTCCCTCGACGAGATCGCTCGCCGGCAACAGATCCTTCAGCCCTTGCTGATACTGGATGCCGATGGCGTCGCAGCCGAAATCGTCCGCGATGCGCACGGCGGCGACGTACATTTTGCACTGCAGCCGAATTTGCGCGTCGGTCAACTCACTCTCGTGGTCGAGGCCGGTGTGGAATTTCATCCCCTTCTTCTGCAGCCATGCGCGCACGGCGTCCGCCTCGGCATCGGGCGTGCGCATCGTCTCGGCGTAGAGCGCGGACTGGCTCAGTCGTTCCTTGAATACGCCGCACGCATGCAGCGCGTGGTCAGGAATGATGGCGTTGAACATGCCCATGCACCCCTCGTCGAAAATGCCGAGGATGGCCTTCTCGCTGCGCAGTTGCGTCGCGAGCTTCTCCCCGACCTTCGCAGCGCGCGCAGGCACTTTCACATTCTCCAGCGGACGCGCGTGAGAGGTGTCGTGCGTGATGCGCTCGGTCTTCAGCCACTGCCGCAGCTTCGCCCGGAAAAAGTCGTCCGTGAAATTTTCGCTCCAGAGCGTCGAGTAACGCACGCCGGCCTTCGTGAGCGAGCCGTTGAGATTCAGCATCCCGACGAGCCCCGGCCACTGGCCGCTCCAATTCGCGACCGTGAGGATCGGCCCCCGATGCGTGGTGAGCCCGGCGAGGACGTGATGCGAATACTGCCAGACCGCCTCGGCCACGATGAGCGGTGCATCCGGGTCCACGTTGCGGAAGATTTCGAGACCCATTTTTTGCGAATCAATGAAGCCATGCTTCGCCTTCGCATCAAATGAATGGGCGCGCACGACTTTGAAACCCTCACCGCTCAGCGCGGCACCGAGCGCCTTTTCCATCGCGGCCTGCGCGGGCCAGCAGACTTGGTTTGCCGAAAGACGGAGGTCGCCGCTGGCGACGAGTTGGACGGAGCTAGATTTGATTTTGGACGGAGGCATAAATTCGGGTCTCGGAATACAAATGCTCTTTGGTCGCGACGATTGTGAAGATCGAGCGGCGGGAATCAAAGAGCATCTGGCAGCGCTTCCAGCCACGCGAGATTGAAGACGTAGTGATTCTTGCTGGTGATGAGCTGGATCCGGCCATCGCGCGTTTGCGTGGCGGCGAGATAGCCGTTGGGCTCGGCGCTTCTGGCGCTGAGCTTGAATTGATTCCGATCAATGCCGTTCACCGTGCGCTCTTCGCCGCCGGGCGTGATGAGCCGTTTGTTCGGCCAGGTCTTGCCATCATCGAATGACACCGCGGCGAACAGACCCCCGCCATTGAACTCGCCGGTCTTGCTCTTGAAAATGAGGCCCTTCGGATTGCGCGCGTTCGCCGAGAGGTCGGTGAAGGAACAGAACAGCAGCGGACCTTCGCGCAGACGGACGAGCACCTGACGCTGCACGCTGCTGATCGCGGGAAACTCCGTGGGCTCATGCGTCCACGTCCTGCCGCCGTCGCTGGAGAAGCTGGCCGGTGTCTTGAAGTTAAACTTCGCCTGCTCCTCGGGCGTGTTGAGGCGTCCGAATGTCATCAGGCGGCCGTCCTTCAATTCGACGATCGGCGCGTGGATGCCTGCATGGCGGGCGGTGCTGCCATTGCGATGCGCGAGCTTCTTGTCCTCGATCAGATCCGACGTCCATGTCTTGCCGCCATCGGTGCTTTTTGTGAGGCTCGTGATCGTCGCGTCCTGCGTCATCAGGATCGTGCCGTCGCGCGTGCGGATGACCTGGTTGCCGATTTCGCTCACCGGCTGGATCGGCTTCGCCTTGCTCCACGTCGCACCGCTGTCCGTGCTCGTGCGCACGATGTTATCATTCAGTCCGCGCGCGAAATGATACAGCGTCCTGTCGCCGTCCCACCAGAGCTTCGGCGCATGATCATTGATGTCGGCACCATCCCAGAAAAGTGACGCCGGCTCCCAGGCCTTCGCGCCGAAACGCAGGCGGCTCGCGAGATTGTCCAACTCCGCGCCCGCCTCATCCACGCACGAATACCACACTGCGAGCAGATCGCCGTTCGGACACTCAGCGATCGCCGGACTGTGATTGTGACCGGAGAAGCATGGCCCGAATGAGTCCGGCGGGATGATGACGAACGGCTTCGGTCCGTCGAAGAAAGGCACATCCTGCGGAAGAAGCTCAATCTTCGGCGTCACCTGCGAAACGTTCTGTGCATTCAATGGCAGCGGCGCGATCGGCAGCGGCTTTCCCTTCGGCCATTCGCCGAGCACGACTCGGAAGCCCGTCTTCTCACTTTGCGTATCCGCGAGCCACGCGGTGCGATTCGCCGAGCGCAACAGCCGCGTCTGCATCGAATGACTGCCCCCGCGGATCACGCGGAAGTCGCCATCCGCGCGACCCAGGGGATCGGTCTGTTCGGCCGCTTCGTAGGGCCCGTACCAATCGGCGCACCACTCGGAGACATTCCCGTGCATGTCGAAAATCCCCCACGCATTCTCCGGCGTCTGTGCGACCTTCAGCGTGAGATTGGTGCTCTTGGGCCGGAACTCCGGCGGCAAAGTTTCGCCCGGAAAAAAGCGCTCCCGCACTCCGATGTCCGAGGGCCAGGCGTGAAAGCCGTCGGGCAGCTTATCGCCCGTGTGAAAGAGCGTCGCCGTGCCTGCGCGGCATGCATATTCCCATTCCGCCTCGGTCGGCAGACGGTACGTCTTCCCCTCCTTCTTCGACAGCCATTCGCAGAAGGCTGCCGCATCGTTCCACGTCACGCTGTTCACCGCATCATCATCGGCACCACGGCCAACGTTGTGCGTGGGCCGGAACTGGCGGAACTGCCCGAGCGTGACTTCCGTCGCACCGAGGAAAAACGGCTGCGCAATCTTCACGCGATGCGCCGGCCTCTCATCCCAATCGGCATCATCAAACTTCGCGGCGTGCTTCTTCACATTGTAGTCTGCCGCCGGCCCGTCCTGCCCCATCGCGAATGCGCCCGCCTCGACGCGCACGAGCTTCATGCCGACGGAATTGGTGATCGTCTCGGCGGAAAGCGACGCCGTGATGGAGATGAGCGCAAGGAGGAGTTTCATGGCGTGAGGAAAGCTTGGGAAGCGGAGCGGATTTTCTCGGACAAGAAATCACCGAGCCGCCGGTATTCGCGGTAGATCGAATCGTAAGCGGCGCGGTGGGATCGGTTCGGTTTGAAGACGGGCGCGGTGCCGGGCTTCGGCGTGGCCATCGCGCGGATGGCTTCGCCGGGCGACGCAAACGCACCGGCGGCAAGCGCGCCGAGAATCGCCGCGCCGAGTGCGGGGCCTTGCTTGCTCGGATGGACGGTGATGCTTTCCCCAAGCACGTCGGCATAGACCTGCACGACGAGCGGGTTGTGATGCGGCAGTCCGCCGGTCGCGACGAACTTCCTCACGGGCACACCGCCGTCGCGGAGCAATTCAACGATCCAGCGCAGACCGAACGCGGACGCTTCCAACAGCGAGCGGTAGAGATGCGCGGGCCGGTGATGCAGCGCGAGACCGCTGAACGAACCCTTGAGCGAGCCAACCATCAGCGGCGTGCGGCAGCCGTTGAACCAATCCACGCAGAGCACTCCATCCGCTCCGGGTGGCAGCACGGCAGCCTCGCGTGCGAGTGCGGAAAAGTCGCGCCGGCCGGTGAGTTTGCGCAGCCACTCGAAAGCATCGCCGACCGCGGCCTGACCGGTTTCGTAACCGAAGAAGCCGGGGAGAATTCCATCCTTCACCACGCCAGCGACTCCGGGGACGCTGCGCTCCACTTCGCTGTTCAGCATGTGGCAGGAGCTGGTGCCCATCACCATCACGAGCGTCCCGGGTTCCGCAGCGCCGGCGCCGGGAACTCCGGCGTGCGCATCAATGATCGCGGCGCTGACGGGCGTGCCTTCGCGGAGGCCGAGCTTCTTTGCCATCGCGCCTGTGAGCCCGCCGGCTGAGACGCCGGGTGCGAGCAGGCGACCGGGCAACTTGTCCCTCACGACACGCGCGAACTTTGGATTCACTGCGCGTAAAAAATCCTCCGACGGGTAGCCGTCCGTCGCGCTCCACATGCCCTTGTAGCCCGCCTGACACGTCGAGCGCGGCAGTGAATCCGCCGCGCCGCCGACGAGCTGCCAAACAAACCAATCGCCCGCTTCGAGCCACACCTCCGCTGCGTCGTAGGCGCGCGGCGCGAGTTCGAGTGTCTCCAGCATCTTCGGGAAAAACCACTCCAGCCCGATCATGCCGCCGTAACGCTGGAGAAAATTTTCGCCGCGCTCGCGGGCGACGGCATTGATGCGATCCGTCTGCGTCTGCGCGCCGTGATGCTTCCACAGCTTCGGCCACGCGAGCGGCTCGGCGGCGAATTGCTTCAGCAGGCAAAGCGGCGTGCCGTCGCGCTTCGTCGGCAGCATCGTACAGCTCGTGAAATCCACGCCGATGCCAAGCACATCGTCTGCGCCCGCCTTCGTCTGACGCAATGCGGCGCGCGTGGCCTTCGCTGCGGACTCGATCCAGTCGGACGAATGCTGCAGCGCGTAGTGTGGCGGCAGCTTCTTCTTCGAGCCCGGCAGAGACTCGGTGATTTGCCCGTGCGCATATTTCGCGACCGTGCATGCCAGTTCGCGCCCACGCAAATCCACGAGCACCGCACGCACGCTTTCAGTGCCGAAATCGAGACCGAGGGACGCTTTGCTCATGGGGAGTTACTTTCCTAATCGAACGGACGGACAATGCTCAACAGTGCTGTTCTACACGGCACGCGCGGGTTCATGGCACCTGGCTGCGCTGTTCTTCGATCAGCGAGGCGACGCGTTCACGCTCGTGCGCGGAAAAACGCTCGAACGGCTCCGCCATAAAATCATCGCAAATGCCGAGCAGCGAGAGCGCGCACTTGATTCCCTTGATGCCGGAGGAAGCGTGCGAGCCGTTGCGATAGAGATCCCCCATGCGGATCACCAGCGGGTGCAGCATGTCGAGGTCTCCGGACTTGCTGACGGCGGCTTGGAAATATTTTGCATACAGACGCGGGAAGACATTCGCGCCGCCGTTCACGCCGCCATCGGCCCCGGCCTGCATCGCGTAAGGCAGCGTCTCCTCGTCGCCGACCAGCACCGGCCAATCCGTGCGCCCGGCACGCGCGCGCAGAATCTGGTGCAGGTAGCCCAGGTTCCCGGAGCTGTCCTTCATGCCGATGATCTTCGGATTGTCCATCGCGCGGCGGACGGTTGCGACCGGGATCGGGGTCTTGGTGAGCGCGGGCATGTTGTAGAGCACCAGCGGCAACGGAAGTTCGCCGGCGAGAGCGTCGAAATAATGCTCCATCTCCGGCTGGCCGAGCGGCCAGTAAAATGGCGGCGCAGCGACCAGCGCATCCGCACCCGCATCGGCGGCGGCGCGGGCGACATTCAGCGATTCGGTGAATGCGGTATCGGTCACGCACACCAGCACCGGCACGCGGCCATTCACCTGGCGGCAGGTGCGCTCGACGAGTTCCGCGCGGAGCCGAGCGCCGAGCGCCGGGCCTTCGCCGGTCGTGCCAAGCAGGAACAATCCGCTGACGCCTCCCGAGATCAGATGCTCGATGAGACGCTCCAGTCCCGCGTGATCCAGCTCGTCGCGCGCACGGAGCGGCGTGATCATGGGCGGGATGATTCCCGAGAGTGTGGCGGTCATGTCGCGGCCATGCTGCACGGCAATGCGAAATCCGTCTTGTGCGTGAGACTGGCGGACAATAATCCACATTTATGCCCGCCGTTCCGAGACGCACACTTCCCGACCAACGGATCTCGGGCACCGAAATCGGCCTGCCGCTGGTGAAGGCCGTCGGCAGCATCCGCAGCCGCAGCGCGCAACGGATCGCGTGGCACACGCACGAGGGCTTCGAGCTGATCTTCCTGCTGGAAGGCGCCACCGCTTACGAATTCCAGAATGCTGGCGTGCTCGAACTTTCCGGCGGACAATTCCTGCTCGTCCCCTCGAATACGCGGCACCGCGGCAAGCAGGATGTGCGGATGCCCTCGGTGCTTTGCGGGATCCTCTTCCAGCCAGAGCGGAAGCACGCATACGAAAACAGTCCCTTCACCACAGCGGATCTCGCGCGGATGAATCGACGGCTGGGCGAGCGCCCGCCGAGCGTGCGAACGATGAATCGTGAGCTGCGCCAACTCGTCGTACGGCTCGCGGAAGCGGTGAGCGCATTTCATCAAGACCGCTCGCCGCCGGACTCGAAGCCGCAGCTACGCTCGATGATTTGCCTCGCCATCCTGGAGGCGATGCAACTGCTCGCCTCGCGCGAACGGGTCGGCGCGACGGAACTGGTCGCCGCAGCGCGGAACTTTCTGCGCAGGCACCATGGGGACACCATCCGCATGGACGATCTCGCGTCGCACCTCGGGCTGAGTCGCGCGCGCATGTTTGAGGTCTTCAGGAACGAGACCGGACTTTCGCCGAACGACTATCTGCAGCGCCATCGCATCGAACAGGCGAAGACGCTCATTTCCGGCTCGGCGAAAAGCATCACGGAGATCGCGATGACGTGCGGATTTGATTCCAGCCAATACTTCAGCCGCGTTTTCCGGAAGTATTGCGGGACGACTCCGAGGACGCACCGGGAGGAAAAGCTCGCGACAATTCCGCGGCGCTCGACACCCGTCCCGCGGCGTCGTTAGCGTCCGCGACTTTTCCAAATGATCCAACCCGTCCGTCACGTTCACTTTCTCGGAATCTGCGGCTCCGCCATGGGGGCAGTGGCCGCGGCGATGCAGGAGCAGGGCTTCGCCGTCACCGGCTCTGATGAGAAGGTGTTCCCGCCAATGTCGGAGTTCCTGCGCGAGCGCGGCATCGCGCTCAAGGAAGGCTACTGCGCGGCAAATATCCCCGGCGACACGGACCTCGTCGTCGTCGGCAACGCGATCGGACGCGGCAATGCGGAACTCGAAGAAGTGTTGAACCGCCGCCTCGCCTACCAGTCGCTGCCGGAGACGCTGCGGCATTACTTTCTCCGCGGGCGGCGGAATCTCGTCGTCGCCGGCACGCACGGAAAGACGACGACCGCGGCGCTGCTCACGCACATCCTGCGCAGCGGCGGGCTGAATCCGGCCTTCATGATCGGCGGCATCGCGGAAGACCTCGGGAAAGGGGCGAGCCTGCACGATTCAGAGATCGTCGTGATCGAGGGCGACGAATACGACACGGCGTTCTTCGACAAGGGGCCGAAGTTCGCGCACTATCTGCCGGAACTCGCGATCCTGAACGCGGTCGAACTGGATCAGATGGACATCTACCCGGACCTCGCCGCGGTGAAGAAGGCGTTCGGCCTGCTCATGCGCGTGCTGCCGGAAAATGGCGTGCTCATTTTCAATGCCGACGATCCGAACTCGTGCGAGGTCGCGGCGACTGCGCGGACGAAAACGAAATTCGCAGCAGGCCTCGGCGCGGATGCGAACGTGCGCGCGACGGATCTGCAACATGCGCCCGAGGCATCGCATTTCACGCTGCTCGGCACGCGCTTCGCGGTGCCGATGGTCGGCGAGATTTACGTGCGCAATGCGGCCATGGCGATCATCGCCGCGCAGCACTGCGGCGTGCCGCTCGATGTCATGCAGAAGGCGCTGGCCGGTTTCCGCGGAGTGAGGCGGCGACAGGTGTTGCGCGGCGAACGGGATGGCGTGCGGTTTGTCGAGGATTTTGGCAAGCATCCGACGAACATCCGCGAGACGATCAAGGCTCTGAGGCATCGCTTCCCCGGCGCGCGGGTGTGGGCGGCGGTGGACCCGCGCTCAAACACGATGTGCCGCGCAGCAATCCAGCGCGACCTGACCGATGCGCTCGCGCACGCGGATGGCGCGCTCATCGGCCCGGTGGACCGGCCCGAGCGGTTCGCCCCCGGCGACGCGCTCGAACCCGCGGGCATCGCGCGCGATCTCAACACGCAGGGGCGGCGCGGCTTTGCCGAGGAAGACGTGGACGCCATCATTTCGCGCCTGCGCGAAATCACGAAGCCCGGCGATGTGGTCGCGCTTTTCAGCAGCGGCAGCTTTGGCGGGATCTACGGCAAGCTGCTGCAGTAGCCCGTGCAAGCTATGCGGGCGGCACAGCCTGTCCCGAGGGTATTTTCCGCGTGGCGTCCATTCCGAGCAGCTTCAGGGATTCGACGAAGATTTGGGCGAACCGATCCACGTTGAAGCATTTCTCGAAGCACTTGCGCGCGTTGGCGCGCATCGCCTGCCGCTGCGCCTCATCCGCGGAGCACCATGTTTGGAGCAGGCGATCCACGGATGTCTGGTCGTCGCCCTCGACCACGCCTGCGCCGTGCATTCTCACTTCGCGCCAGATGTTCACCTTGTTTGAAATAAGGACGGGCAGCCCGCACGCGAGGGCCTCGGCGACGGCGATTCCGAAATTCTCCTGATGGGACGGCAGGATGAAAGCCTCCGAAGCGTAGAAGGCACCCCATTTCACGTCGCCGGCGAGCATGCCCACCCAGGTGATCCTGTCGCCGATGCCAAGGCTCCCCGCGAGGGCTTGCATGCTCCGGCCGTACTCGCTGTCGGCAGGCCCTGCCATCACGAGATGCAGATCGGTGCCGCCCTTTGCGAGTTTGGCGAAGGAATACAGGAGCAGATCGCAGCCCTTCTTTTCGTGGATGCGGCTGAGGAAAAGCAGCAGGCGCTTTCCGCGCAGCGCAGGGAATTGCCCGAGGAATGCCTCGCGCTGCTGCACAGGATCGCCGGTCGGCCCGTTGATCCCGTACGGGATTACGATCTCATCGCAGTGATAGAGCCAAAAGGAGCGCCGCGCGAGCCGCCTCTCCTCCTCCGTCGTGAAGAAAACCGCCAGTGCGTCGCGCAGCACGCGGTATTCGCCCCACGGCCAGTAGAGCCATTTCTTGAGGTGCTTCAGCGGATAATTCTGCTTGAACCACGGATCGAGCATGCCGTGCGTGAAGACACAGTACGGTGTCGGTGTATTGCGCAGGGCGCGCCACACGCCGAAGCTGCTGTATTGCCAGATGCCGTTCACGATGACCACGTCGTAGTCGCGATGGTGCTTCTTCAGCCACGGCACCAGCCGCGGGGTGTAGCCGTAGCCGAAACGCGACGGCCCCATGGCATGAACCGGCACTGGAAAATCCGCGAGCCACGCCTGGCCCGGATCATCGAGGGTGACGAGTTCCACCGTGTGCCCGTCGGCACGATTCCGCGTCGCCAATTGCCGAATCCCCTCGATCGGTCCGCCTCCTTTTGGATTTGCGGAATGAATCGCGTGCAGAATCCTCAAAGCTCAGTCGCCCTCCAGAAAATTGCGACGTGCGCCGCACTCCGGAAGCTCATCGGATTCCGGACCCCGGTCCCATGTTTGTCGCGTAAAATTTCCGCGCGCAATCACGGCAAAGCTTCGTGCTGGGTTTCGCGTTCAGGTGCTCCTGAATGTAATCCTCCAACGTGCTCCAGGAGCCGTTCTCATCTTCAACTTTTTTGCAGCACGAACAGATGGGCAGCGTGCTTTCCAGTTTCGAGATTCTCACGTCCGAGCGGTTCATCTGTGCCCTGACGGCCGAAAAGCCGACGACAATCAGAATCAGAAAGGCGACCGCGACGGTGATATTCCAAATCCTGATCCCCTCGCTCGAATACGGGTGGCCGTTTGCCCAATCCGCCGTGAAACGGACGAGCACGGCGAAAAGCGCCATGAACAGCCCGGATGGCCGGTCTCCATACCACACGGCAATGATGACCGGCACCGCGTAAAACACCGCCATGCTGACGTCGTAACCATTAACATAGTCCGCATACCCAACCAACAGGGCGAGCAACACCGCGCCGCTGAAAATGAGACCCGTGCGGTGCCTGGGATTGGGATGGGAATTGCCGGAAGACGGGGGCGCTCCAGCGCTTTGTTTGAGCTGCACGCATGAATGCTACCCGTTCCACTTTGAACTGCGCAAGGAAAGTCCGAGACTGACGAAAGCGAGCGCGCGCTTCGCCGTGCCGATGGTCGGCGAGATTTGCGTGCGCAACGCAGCCATGGCGAACGCGACGCCGTGCGGTTCATTGAGGACTTCGGTAAGCACCGACGAATATTCGCGAGACGCGCAAGGCGCTGCGTCGCCGCTTTCCCGGCGCACGAGTATGAGCGGCAGTGGACCTGCGCTCGAATACAATGTGCCGCGCGCGGCGATTAAGAAGGATCTCGCAGACGCACTCACGCACGCGGATGGCATACTCATCGGCCCCGTGGATCGGCCCGAGCGCTTTGCCCCCGGCGAAACATTGGATCGCACTGGCATCGCGCGCGATCTCACGACGCAAGGCCGGCGCGGAGTTCCCGAAAATGGCGTGGACTCCATCCTATCGCGCCTGCGTGAAATCACCCGGCCCGGCGACGTCGTGGCCGCTTTTCAGCAGCGGCAGCTTCGGCGGAATCTACGACAAACTGCTGCGCAGGCCCGAATGAAAAGGTCGCGGCGCGCTTGCACTACGCCGCCGTGCGCCAGCCCTCCGGCACATTCGAGGCCCCGTCGGGGTCAGGGATCGTGCTGAGAAGATTATGCATCGCATGTGCCCAGCGGCTGCCGGCGGCGCTCATGAAGAGCTGGTCCATGTAGGCGGCGAGGACTGCCGCGCATTTTTCCTCCGGGATGCCGGTGGCCGCGGAAACCGCGGAGTCAATCGGGTCGCCCTCGCATGTCGCAGCGAGGAACGGTTGCGCGGAGAAACCGCCACCGGTTCTGGGAACAATGCCGTACTGATACCTGCTGATCGTGAGAGGTCTTCCGCCATCGTGCGGCGTGTCCTTTGCCAGTTCCAAAAGCAGCGTGGGATCGGCCTGCCCGGAATTCGGGGCAGGCTCGGAACTCTGCCCGGGATAAGGGATGAAGCCCTGGTCACCGGGCTCCAGGTAGTAGCTCGGCTCACCCCAAATGACGTTCGGATCCTCCCAACTGAACGGCTCGCCGGTGAACGGGTTCATCATGTCCAAGTGAAAAGTCTTCATGAGAGGAGTTGGGCTGTTGCGATGAATGGAACGATCTACATGTTCATATACACTTCTCATCGGTGTTTGTTACGCTCTGCATGTCTTTTTTTTGAAAAAAAGTGGGGCTGGCTGGACTTCCATATCGGAACTAGACGGGTCAAATTGAGAGCAGCACGGGCCGTGCGAGCAGGCCAGATTCTTGCGCAGTCACGGCTTGCCTGGATGCGCGCGGCGGGGGATGAATTCCCACGCGCCTCCACCCAAGTCCCCTGCCCTCATGAAACGGAACCTCCTGCCACTTTCTCTCGCCCTGCTGCTGTCGCTGCTTTCGGGGCTGCACGCCGCGGATGCGGCCAAGCGCCCGAACATCCTCTGGCTCATCGCCGAGGACATGGGGCCGGAACCGTTGAGTCGCTCCGGAACACCGGAGACCTCGACGCCCCAGCTCGACAAGCTTGCGAAGGAAGGCGTGTACTACTCGCACTTCTACGACGGCATGGTGTGCTCGGTCAGCCGCAGTTCGTTCATGACCGGCATGCACGCCGTGAGCATCGGCGCGCACAATCATCGCACAAAGCACAAGCAGCCTTTGCCCGACGGCGTGAAGGTGCTCACCGAGTGGATGCGCGGCGCGGGATACTTCACGGCAAATGTCGTCCAGTTTCCGCTCGAGCTTGGCTTCAAGGGCTCTGGCAAGACCGACTGGAATTTCATCCCGCCAGCCAAGCCGTTCGACTCGGCGAACTGGGATGATCTGAAGTCGCACCAGCCCTTTTACGCGCAGATCAACTTCAACGAGACGCACCGCACTTACCATGCGCCCGCGAAGGCCGATCCCGCGAAGGTCGTGCTGCCGCCATATTACCCGGATCACCCGGTGGCGCGGAAGGATTGGGCAGAGTATCTGGATTCGGCCATGGCCCTCGACCAGAAAATCGGCCTCGTGCGCGCGCAGTTGGAAAAGGACGGGCTGGCGGACAACACGATCATCGTCTTCTTCGGGGACAACGGAGCCTCGATGGCGCGCGCGAAGCAGTTCTGCTACGAGGAGAGCTTCCACGCGCCGCTGATCATCCGCTGGCCGAAAAACGTCGCGCCCCCCGCGAACTTCAAGCCCGGCACCGAGGACGCGCGCTTCCTCGACGGCATCGATCTCGCGCCCACCATGCTCGCCATCGTCGGCGCGCAGAAGCCCGCGAAGATGCAAGGCCGCACCTTCCTCGGCGAGCACACCGAGGCGCCGCGCGAATATGTCTTCGGCACGCGCGACCGGTGCGACGAGACCGTCATGCGCATCCGCAGCGTGCGCGACGCCCGCTACCGATACATCCGCAACTTCACGCCCGGCACGCCATTCCTCGCGCAAAACGCCTACAAGGAGCGCCAGTATCCCGTCTGGAATCTGCTCAAGGAACTGCACGCCCAGGGCAAGCTCACCCCCGCGCAGGATTTCCTCTGCCAGCCCCGCATGCCCGACGAGGAACTCTACGACCTCGACACTGACCCGCACGAAATCAAGAACCTCGCAACGTCCACCGCACCGGAGCATCAGGCCGCGCTGAAGCGCCTGCGCGGCGTGCTGGAAAAATGGATCGTAGAAGTTGGCGACCAGGGCCGCACCTTCGAGTCGCCCGAAGCCGTGAATGACGCCTCCGCGAAAACCGAGAAGGCCAAGGCGAAGCGCGAGCCCGAAGCGGGGAACTGAGCCGAACCTGCGTGCGGCTTTGGAGGCTGATTGCGATTTGCAGCCTGCCCCCTGTTTCCACGGTCTGTCATCGCAGGCCCTTCAGCCAGCCGGAGACTGGATGAAAGAAGCGCTGCGCGAGGCTCTTCGGAAAACGCTCAATCCCGTGGAAGCCCAGTGTAGCGGGCTGCTGCGCAGGCGAAGCGACGGGGTCGGGCCAGTGAACGGTGCCGAACACCCAGTCCCACACGCTCAGGGAGATCCCGAAGTTCACGCCCGTCGGTCGGCCCGCCGGCAGCTCCCGTGCGTGATGCCAGATGTGCATTCGCGGCGAGTTGAAGACGTAGCGCAACGGCCCCCAAGTCAGGTCGAGGTTGCTATGATTGAGGTGCCCGATGAGCGTGTTGACGACCGCGACTCCGAGCAGGACCGCCGGATCGATTCCGAGGATGACGAGCGGGAAATACGTCAGCCCTTGATAGACCACGGTTTCCATCCAGTGGACCCTGAAGTTTCCAATCCAGTCCATGACCACAATCGAATGGTGCACCTTGTGAAATTCCCAAAGCGCGGGCACGCGGTGCATGAGGTTGTGGACGCACCAGTCGAGAAAATCCTTGAGCAAGAAGTAAGCGACGACCTGCACGAAAACCGGTTGCGCCGCGAGCAGATTGAGGGACTTCGCGTGAAGCAGGACCGGCGCGATCCATTGCGCGAGATACGTCGTCACGTATGCAAACAGCACGCCGAAATACTGCCCGTTGAAAAACAACCAGAAGAGGTCCTGGGCCAACTGCGGGCGCAGCAGTTTCTGCCCGGATCGCCACGGACGGATCCGTTCGGCGATGAGGCATCCAAACGACAGAAGGAGAAGCCAGAAGAAATAGCTGCGGGTAATCCAGAGCACGTGGAGCATCGGAAGTTCAGCGGCTGCGGCTGCTCACTTGGCGCGGTATTCGGGTTTGAGCAGGCGTCCGAAGACGTCGTTGTAGGGATGGACTGTCCTCACCGGGTGTCCGTCTTTCTCCAATGGCCGGCCTTCATTGGCCCATGCAAAGATGGACCCTTCGAGATTGCTGACGCTTTTTCCTCCGGCGTCGATGAGACGCTGGGCGAGCTTCGAGGAGCGGTATCCCACCGAACAATACACGACGATCGGCCGGGCAGGATCGACCCTGGCCAGCACGTTGGCCGCCGACGCATCCGGCTCCACCCGGAGCGCTCCATGCAGATGGCTGACGTCAAACTCAGCGGCCTCGCGGACATCGAGGACTTGCGGCTGCGACCGGTCTTTGTTCGCCATCCAGGCGGCGAGTTCTGCCGTGGAAAGCTGGGGCACGCGCGGGAATTCCCGGCGCACCGTGGCAAACATCTTCGCCATGCCCTCCTCCCCGTCGGTCATGCTCCAGCCGTAGTTCCCCACGGCGAGACCGAGGACCGCGGCACCACAGAGGATGATTTTCCAGCGGCGCATCATGGAACAGAAATCAATCATGCAGCAGCATACGATGAAACGGAGGAAATCAAAGGGCGGCAATCAGACAGCGGGAGCGATCGACGTCACCATTCATGGGCAGGGCGTTGGCAGCGTTCACCGAGGCGGCTTGAGGTTTCATGCAGACGGATCCGCCTGCCTCGCTCCGCGCTCTGTGCTGGCATGTGCAGAGTCGGCCGTTTATGGCAGAGGCTTCACCCACCCCCGTTCCTCTTCCCATGCTGAACAAGATCACCCTCCCTTTTGTCCTCGCGCTGCTGACTTTGTCAGTCGTCACTCCGCCCTCGTCATTCGCCGACGAATCAAAAGCCCCGGCGAAAAAGCCGAACGTCCTCTTCATCATCGCCGATGATCTGAACACCAGCATCGGTGCATACGGGCATCCGCTCGTGAAGACGCCGAACATTGACCGGCTCGCGGCGCGCGGGGTGCGCTTTGACCGCGCGTATTGCCAGTTCCCGCTCTGCGGGCCGAGCCGGAATTCGTTCCTCACGGGGCTGCATCCAAACAGCACGGGCATCCTCGCGAATGCGCAGATTTTCCGGCAGACGATTCCGTCAACGGTGAGCCTGCCGCAGGCGTTCCGGCTCGCGGGCTACCTCGCGGTGCGCATCGGCAAGCTGTATCACTACGGCGTGCCGCTCTCGATCGGCACGAACGGCCACGACGATCCCGGCTCGTGGGAAATGGAGATGAACCCCGCGGGCTGTGATCGCATGACGGAGGAGCCGGATATTTTCAGCCTCACGCCGGGATCGTTTGGCGGGACGCTGAGTTGGCTGGCGTCGAAGAATCCCGACGCGAAGCACACCGACGGCATGGAGGCGGCGGACGCCGAGTGGGTGCTGGAGCGTTGCGCGAAGGAAAAGGACCGGCCGTTCTTTCTCGCCGTCGGCTTCTTCCGCCCGCACACGCCGTACGTCTCGCCCGAGGCGTACTTTCAAAAGTATCCCGAGGCGCAGATGCCCGTCGTGCCGGGCACCGTGCACGACCAGAAGGGCGTCCCGGCGGCGGCGCTGATGAGTTATAAGAAGGAACAGGACAAGCTGACCGATGACCTGCGGCGGCAGACGGTGCAGGCGTATTTTGCGGCGATCAGCTTCATGGATGCGCAGGCCGGGAAGGTGCTCGACGCGCTCGACCGGCTCGGGCTGAGCGACAACACGATCGTCGTCTTCACGAGCGACCACGGCTATCACCTCGGCGAGCACGGGCTGTGGCAGAAGCAGAGTCTCTTCGAGGAAAGCACGCGGGTCCCACTCATCATCGCCGGCCCCGGCGTGGCGAAGCCGGGCGTCGCCGCGACACCGGTGCAGATGCTCGATCTCTATCCCACCCTCGCGGAACTCTGCGGCGTGAAAGCCCCCGCGAATCTTCATGGCCAGAGCCTCGCGCCGATTTTGAAAGACACGACTGTGACCGGACGTGGCTGGGCGCTGAGCGAAGTCGTGCGCGGCGGGGGCATCAAGCGCTTCGGCGCAAGCGCGGCGACCGGAGACAATGTCGGACGTTTCATCGGCTACACGCTGCGCACCGCGCGCTGGCGCTACACGGAGTGGGACGAAGGCAGGCAGGGCCGCCAGCTTTACGACCACGACAAAGACCCGAAGGAGCAGGCGAATCTCGCCGAAGATC
>JBDSAR010000523.1:0-7883 GCA_039922035.1 Chthoniobacteraceae bacterium | reverse complement strand
AGCCCTTGTTGTTATGGCCGCGTCCGTTGCTGTCGCCCTTGTCGTCGTGCGGGCCGCGGCCGAATTCGCCGCCCCAGAGGATGAGCGTGTCCTTGAGCATGTCGCGCTGCTTCAGGTCGGCGATGAGGCCGGCGATGGGTTTGTCGATCGCCGCGCCGCGACCGGTGATGCCCTGGCGGAGGTTATTGTGATGATCCCAGCCGGTGCTCGTGAGTTGGATAAAGCGCACGCCTTTCTCCGCGAGCCGCCGCGCCATGAGACACTGCGAGCCGAAGGTGGCGGTGGCGCTCTCATCCACGCCGTAGAGCGCGCGGATGTGCGCGGGTTCGGCGGCGAGATCGAGGACGCCGGGGACGGAGGTCTGCATTTTGTAGGCGAGTTCGAGGGATTGGATCGCGCCTTCGAGTTCGGGGTTCGCCGGGTCGCGGCGGGCGAGGGTGCGGCGGTTGAGCGTCTGGATGAAATCAATCTGGCGGCGCTGGCGGGAGTCGTCGGCGCGGGGATCGAGATTCGGGAGTCCGCGTCCGCTGTTGCCCATGCGCGTGCCCTGGAAGGTCGCGGGGAGAAAGGCGGAGCCGTAGTTTCCCGCGCCGCCGAGATCGGAGATGGGATCGATCGTAACGTAGCCGGGGAGGTCGGCGCTCTCCGTGCCGAGGCCGTAGGTGATCCATGCGCCCATCGAGGGGCGGACGAAATTCTCGCTGCCCGTGTGGAGTGCGACGACGGCGGCCTGATGGCCGGGGTTGCCGGTGGTCATGCCGTTCAGCAGGCAGAGGTCGTCGGCGCAGCGCGCGAGGTGCGGGAAGGCCTCGGAGATCATGAGGCCGCTCTGGCCGGATGCCTGGAAATCGAGCACGGGGCCGAGGAGCTGGTGGTGTCCGCCGGGGCCGGATTTTTTCAGCTCGGGCTTCCAGTCGAAGGTCTCCAGATGACTCGGCCCGCCATTCATGAACATGAAGATGACGCGCTTCGCCCGCGCGGCGTGGTGCGGCTTCTTCGGCGCGAGCGGGCTGACGTAGCCCTTATTCTCCGCGGCCTGCAGCGCGGCGAAGGCGAGCCAGCCGAAGCCCGCGCCGGTCATGCGCAGGAAGTCGCGGCGATTGGAGACGGAGATGCGGTGCGAGCAGTTGTTCATGGGGCGTGTGCGGTGTGTCACCAGACGTAACGAAATTCGGTCCCGGCCATGAGCGACTGCACGAGCGACGCCCAGCCGGCGGAGGGCGATCCTTTTTCTGCGGCGAGGAAAGTGACGGCGGCGGCGACCTCGTCGCGCTCCGGCTCGCGTCCGAGCAGCACGGCATACGCGCGGCGGATGCGGGCCTCGTCGTCGCGCAGGGCCTTGTCAGCGAGGATGCGCTGTGCAGCGTCGCCCGCGGTCTCGGCGACGAACGCGCTGTTCAGGAAAAAGAGCGCCTGCGCGGGGACGGTCGTGACTTCGCGCTTGCCGATGATCTGCGTCGGCTCGGGAAAATCGAACGTCTTGTAAATCTCCGGCAGCAGATCGCGGAGCACCGGGAGATAGACGGTGCGGAAATTGGAAGTCTCATCGAGCGTCGCGCGCGTGCGGGCGGTCTTGCCCTTGCCGCCATTGCCCGCGATCGGGATGCCGTCCGGGCGTGCGAAATCGAGGCGACCGGCGACGAAGAGCATCGAGTCGCGGATGGCCTCGAGTTCCATGCGCTTCGGATTCATGCGCGAGAAAAGTTCGTTCGCGCCGTCGCGCTTCGCGTGCTCGGGATCGGAGGCGCTGCCCTGCCGGTAGGTGTGGCTGAGCATGAGCGCGCGGATCATTTTCTTCACCGACCATCCGCCTTCCGCGAAGCGCACCGCGAGATGATCGAGCAGTTCGGGATGCGTGGGATTTTCGCCGGTGAAGCCGAAGTCATCCACCGTCCGCACGAGTCCGCGCCCGAAGAGATGCGCCCAGATGCGGTTCACGGCGACACGCGCGGTGAGCGGATTCGCGGGTGACGCAATCCACTGCGCGAGCGCGAGACGGCCGCTCTCCTTGTCACCAATCTTCGGAAGCGCAGGCAATCCGGGCAGCCGCAGATCCCCGCGCTTCGGCGTGTCGCCCGGCTGGTTCGCCTCGCCCTTGATGCGGATCGCGCAGTCCTGCACTTCGCCCTCGCTGACGCCCATCGCGAGATTCGGGTCCATGCGATAGCGCCCAGCCGCATCCATCCCGGCGTTCGGAGAGCCGCCTTTCGACATCGCCATCATCGTGTCGGGCCCGCTCGCTGCCGCGCCGACTTTCGCACCACGCGACGCGGACAAGACCTGCGCGACGGGAATATTTTCGACCGGCAGGCGGTGGTGCAGATCGGGATCCACATACGAGCCACGCTGCCCGCCCGAGAGTGTCGCTGAGCTGTAGAAAATGCCCGCCAGCGCGTAATAGTCGCGCTGCGTGATCGGGTCGGTCTTGTGATCGTGGCAGCGCGCGCACGCCATCGTCAGACCGAGAAATGCGCGCGACGTGACATCAATCTGATCATCCACGCGATCGAGCGCGAACTGCTGGCTGCCACTCTCCTGCAACGGCAGCGCGCTGAGCGCGAGGAGTCCGGTGCCGGTGAGACGCGAGCGCTTTTCCGCCACCGTGCGCGCAGGCAGCAGATCGCCCGCGATCTGCTCGCTCGCGAAGACGCTGAACGGCTTGTCCTCGTTCAGCGAATCAATGACCCAGTCGCGGTAGCGCCACGCGTAGAGGAAGGGAGAATTCCAACTGCGCCCGACTGAGTCCGCGTAGTGGACCACGTCGAGCCAGTGCCGTCCCCAACGCTCACCAAAGCGCGACGACGCGAGCAGACGATCCACGACTTTTGCAAACGCCGCGTCGTCCGGTGCAGGATCGCGCACGAATGCGGCGAGTTCCTCCGGCGTCGGCGGCAAGCCCGTGAGATCGAATGTCGCACGTCGCAGCAGCGTGGCCCGATCAGCATCGGGACTCGGGGCGACGCCCGCGGCGTCCAGTTTCGCGAGGACAAACACATCAACGCCATCCTTGAGCCACGTGGAGTTTTTCACCGCAGGAACCGCCGGCTTGCGCACCGGCGCGAACGACCAGTGCAGGGATTCCGCAGCCATCGCGAGCGTGCCGGCCGCGAGCCACACGATCAGAGAAAACGCAGCAGGCCGGAATCTCATCGGAGTCGCACTTTGGTTCAGTTCACGTAGGCCGCCTCATTGGAGAAGATGAGCGCCTGCGCGTAAGTCTCCCACTGGTTGAGCGGGCCGCGGTGGACGAGGAAGCCGTCGTTCTTGATCGCGGCGCGCGCATCCATGCGATTGCGCCCGCCCTTGCTGATAGTTTTTGCGGCGAAGTTATTCGCCTCCCAGTCCTGCGTTTCGGTGCGCACGAATGCGAGGCCCATCTTGTATTCATCCGCCTTCGGCATGCGCTGGAAGATGATGCGGTAAAGCGCTGAGATTCTCGCCAGGTCGCGGGCGTAGGCCGCCTTTTCACGGGCATAGTCCGTGGATTCGCCTTTCTGGATCGGCGGAAACTCGGGCCGGCTCACGATGCTGCGCGCGACCGCCACGGCAAACGGGCTGTTCATCAGGAAGAGCGCCTGCTGCGGGACGATCGTCGTCGTGCGTTTCGAGTTTGCCATCTCGGGCTTTGCAAAATCGAAGTGCGCCATCAGCTCCGGGAGGTTGCCGCGATCCACGTAACCATAGACGGAACGACGGAAAAGATACGGCTCCTCGGTCACATTCACGGGCTTGCCGCCGATGCTGCGATCGAGCTTGCCGCTCATCACGAGCAGCGAGTCGCGCACGGATTCAAAGTCGAGCCGGCGGACATTCGCACGCCAGAGGAGGCGGTTGTAGGGATCCTTGTCCGTGTAGTCGGAGCCTTCGAGGATGTGGCTGCTCTGCTGATAGGTGCGCGAGAGCATGATCGTGCGGTGCAATTTTTTCAGGCTCCAGCCGTTCTCGGTGAAATAATTCGCGAGGTAGTCGAGCAACTCGGGGTGCGTCGGTGTCTCCGCCATCGTGCCGAGATCGTCGGGCGTGGACACGAGGCCTTCGCCAAAGTGATGCATCCACACACGGTTCACCATCACGCGCGCGGTGCGGGGATTGGCCTTGTCGGCGATGCATTTCGCGAGTTCGAGTCGGCCGCTGCCCTGCGTGAAAGGCACGCCCTTTCCAGTCGGCGACAGCACGTCGAGGAACCGGCGCGGGACGATGTCACCGCGCGTGTTTGCCTGGCCGCGGATGAAGACAGGCGAGTCCTGCGGCTTCGGCTTGTCGGCCACGACCATCGCGTAGGCAGGTGCGCCGGGGTGCGTGAGTTGGAGGATGTTCAGCTCTGCGAGCGCGCCCTGCGCGTCACGTTTGCGGTTGTTCGGCAGACGATCGATGAGCTGGCGGAAGTCCGCGATCGAGAGGGAGCCGCCGGGCTTCACCTCGAAGGGAATCTGCAGAAGTTCGGACATCGCGGCGTCCACTCCAGGAACATTGTCGCTGGAGCTGACCGCCATCTCGTCGAGCCACACCGCAGATTTTCCAGCGACCATCGCGAAGGCGTTGTCGTAGATCTGCCAGACGTCCTTGATGGATTTGATCGAGCCCGGCTTCGCGCCGCGGAATGCGAGCGCGACGAGCCGGTTGACCGGTTTCTTCGTGGTGCCGGGCAGCAGGCCCGCCTGCGCCTGCGCGATGATGGCGGGCGACTTCGCGGCAAATTCGTCAGGCTTCAGCGCGGACAAAACCGCGAGTGGCCCGAAGACCGTGTCGTCCTTTTTCCTCGTGCGCGCCTCGATGCGGCGGCCGATGTCGTCGTCGAGTTTGTTCTCGGTCCGGAACTTGGTGTAGGACGAGATCTTCTCCGTGATGCTGATCGGGTCGCGCGAGAGCGTGACGAGTTCGAGATACAGCGGAGACTTCAGCCGGAAGGTCTGGTTGAAGTGTCCGATGGATTCGTAATACGCGCTGGCGACTTCCTTCTTCACCCCGGCCTCTTTCTTCACAAAATCCGCAAGCTGATCCTTCGGCGGCAGCGAGCCGATGAGCGGCTTCACGTTCGGCTCGGTGATGCTCGAAAAGACACCGTGCAGCGCGTAGTAGTCCTTCTGCGAAATCGGATCGAACATGTGGTCGTGGCAGCGCGCGCACGAGACCGTCATTGCGAGCATCGCCTTGCTCACGGTGTCGATGCGCTCGTTGATGAGGTCGTTCGGATTTCCAAATCGCTCACCGACGGTGATGAAGCCAAGCGCCGCGAGATGCTCGGAATTATAGCCGAGCTGCTCCTTCGGCATGAGATCCGCCGCGAGCTGATACGACACAAACTTGTCGTAAGGCATGTCGGCATTGAGCGCACTGACGACCCAGTCGCGATACGTCCACGCGTGCGCGTAGCGATACTCGTCGCCGCGCACATTTTCGCCAGCGGTGTCGCTGTAGCGCGCGGTGTCGAGCCAGTGGCGGCCCCAGCGCTCGCCGTAGTGCGGAGATGCGAGCAGCCGATCCACGACATGCGCCCAGGCGTCGGGCGATTTGTCGGCGAGGAAGGACTCGATTTCCTGCGGTGACGGAGGAAGCCCGATGAGATCATACGACGCGCGGCGCAGCAGCGTCTCCCTGTCCGCATCGGGCGAAGGCACCATCTTTGCCGCCTCGGTCTTCTGCAGGATGAAGCAGTCCAACGGCGTGCGGCACCACTGCTGATTTTTGTTGATCGGCACCTTGGGGATTTTCACCGGCTGATACGACCAATGTCCGCGTGCCTTGTCCGTCATGCCGCTGAGCTTGCTCTTGATCGCGGTGGCATTCGCAGGCACTGGCGCACCCATTTTCACCCACGTGGTGAGGTCGGCGATCTGCACGTCGCTCAACTTCCCGCCGGTGCTCGACGGCGGCATCTGCAAATCGGGATCGCCGTAATTGATCGCCTTGATGAGCAGCGATTTCGTCGCGTCGCCCGGCACGACTGCGGGCCCCGTCTCGCCGCCCTTCAGGATCGCGTCGCGCGAATCGAGCGTGAGTCCGCCCTTGCTCTTACCCGCGTCGGCGCTGTGGCAGCGGTAGCAGGTATCCGCGAGCACTGGCCGGATTTTTGACTCGAAGAACTCCGTTTGTTCCTTCGTGATTTCCTGCGCTCTCGCCTCGAATGACGCGGCGAGCAAAATTGTTGGCAGCAACCACAGTCGCGACGCAACGAAGGTTTTTCCGTGGAAGAAAATGGAGGTCTTCATGGTGAGGGAAAACACCATACCTCGGAAAAAATCCCCCTCCAGCGCGAATTTTCGCCACGACGTTTGAATAGCTGCAAGCGCTTCGCGTCGAAATCTGCAGTTATGAAACTCACACTCAAACTATCCATCCTCGCAATCACCCTCCTCTCCGCCGGCGCGACCGCCATGGCCCACGAACGCTACCCCGAAGACGGCTGGTCGTACCGGAATCGCGGTTACGAAAACTCTCGCTACAACGCGCCCGACGTCGTCTGCGACCGCTACGGAAACCGCGTGTATGTCACCCGCTCGCAGCGTTACGCGCCCCCAGTCGAGGAGCACTGCTACCGCGCTCCCGTCGTCGTGCCTGAGTGCCGCCGCCCGCAAGCCCGCTTCGAACTGCCTTTGCCGGGCCCCCTGCGTTTCATTTTCGGTCGTTAATCTGCGCCCCACGCCACCGGAGCCGGTCTGCCGGCCGATTCCAAAAACCAGAGCCGCGAGGACATCCCCGTCCCCGCGGCTCTGAAGTTTTCCGGCGACAGCAACTGCGCTGGCAAAGTCGCGTTCCCCGTGCTTTGAATGTTCACTCCCTCGCACTCCCCTTCCCATGTCTGAAAATCTCAGTGCCCTCTCGTTTCGGAAAAGCGCCGACAAAAATCTGTTCGAGCGCATGGTGGAGGCTGCGGACAAAACGGGGACGGCGGCGCAGCCCGAGACGGTGCGTTCGCTCGGTGAAGAGTCGCTCTTCGGAGATGCGATCACGCTCGGGGCGGTTTCGTTCTACGATTTTCTCAAGAAGGAAAATGCGGGGAAGAAAGTGTTCATCTGCAATGGCTCTGCGTGTCTGTGCGCGGGGACGCAGGGGAAGTTGCACGATGCGCTCGGCACACATTTCAAGGAGGAGGAGATCGGGCACATCTGCTGCCTCGGTCGGTGTCATCAGGGCGGGGCGTTCCAGTATGACGGGAAGAACTACTCGGGGCAGGATGCCCGCCGGATTGATTTGCTCGCGAAGACCGGCGAAGGGGACTCCGCGGATCGCTACGCGGTGGTGTCCGCCCTGCCCGAGCCGATCCTGACGGCCACTTTCCCCGGAATCGAAGCCTACTACGCACCGCTGCGCGCGAGCTTCGCAGGCGGGCGCGATGCGATGCTGGGCGAGTTGCGCGACTCGAAGCTGCGCGGTCGTGGTGGCGCAGGCTTTCCCGTTCATCTCAAATGGCAATCGTGCCGCGAGGCAGCGGGATCGGTGAAATACATCGTGTGCAATGCGGACGAGGGCGACCCCGGCGCATACATTGACAAGTATCTCATGGAAGAGCAGCCGCACTCGGTGCTGTTCGGCATGCTCGCGGCGGGGTGGTTCGCTGGCGCGCAGGTCGGCGTGCTGTACATCCGCGCGGAATATCCGGAGTCCGTCACGCGGATGAACGCGGCGGTGTTGGAATTGCGCGACGCGGGCTGGCTGGGCCGGAACATCCAGGGCAGCGGCTGGGACTTCGACATCAAGACGATCAAGGGTGCCGGGGCCTACATCTGCGGCGAGGAAACGGCGCTGCTCGCATCGATCGAAGGACAGCGACCGGAAGTCCGCGTGCGTCCGCCTTTTCCCACGCAGGAGGGCCTGTATCGCAAGCCGACCATCCTGAACAACGTCGAGACCTTCTCCAACCTGCGCGCCGTGCTGACGCTCGG
>JBDSAR010000522.1:0-4377 GCA_039922035.1 Chthoniobacteraceae bacterium | reverse complement strand
TTCCCGAGATCGGCTTTGATCATCGCGATGACCTGCTCCTTGATCGCGTCGGAAAAAGCGTCGCCATTGATGCTCTTCGCATACAGCCCAGCGCTGTGCGCCTCGCGCTCGAACGCCACCGAATTATACCACCCCGCCGAGCCCGTGCGATCCGCCTCGCTCGGCTTTTCAAAGAACACGCCGATGGTCGCCGCGCCGCCCGCAAACGCCGGCACGATCCGCGAAGCCAGCCCGTAGCCCGTGCTCGCGCCGATCACCAGCACGCGCTTCGGAGCGCCCGCGATTGCTCCCTTCGATTTCACAAAATCAATCTGCTGCCGCACATGCGCCGCGCATCCATCCGGGTGCGCTGTGATGCAGATGAAACCACGAATCTTCGGCTTGATGATCATGCCGCAACGGTGCGCAAGCCGCGCGCGTGGCGTCGAGGAATTTTCCTGCACAGCGCCGCCGCGAGGGATGTGTGGAAATGCCCGCCCGCTGCGGTTACTCTCCGCGCTGTGAATTTCCGTGCGCTTCTTTTTTCCCTCCTGGCCGTCACCGCCATCGCCCGCGGCGACGGCTCCGCGTTCGATGCGCTCCGGCTGATCCCGAAGGAAGTCGCGAAGCGTCTCGTGCGCATCGAGGCACGCGAGGGCACGCCCTCGCCGGAGCGCTGGTATCTGCTCGTGTATGAGCCGGCGGAAGAGCGCGGCCTGCGCGAGTATGTCGTCGCCGATGGCAGGCTCGTGACTTCGCGCACGCTCTCGCAATTCGCCGAGACGATGAAGCCCGAGGACATCGTGGGCGCCGATGCGGTGAAGGTGGACTCCACGCAAATCGCGAAGCTCGCCGCCGCATTTGCGGAGGCCAATGGCGCGAAAGCCGGAATGCTGAACTACGAACTCGCCCGCGACTCGATGTGGAACGTGCCGGTGTGGAAAGTGACGGTGCTCGATGCGGTGGGCGACCAACTCGGGATCCTCGCGGTGACCGCCACGAAGGGCGCGGTGGTGAGTGCCGATGGTTTTGAAAAACTGCCGCCGGGCATCGTGATCGCCACGCCTCCCCCGCCCGCGCCTCCGGTGCAGCCGCCTGGCAAAAATCAGAAACCCACGTCGAAGCGAAAGCGCTGAGGCGCGTTGGAATTCGCTGCGAAGGATACGAAGGGGACGAAGAGGAATGCGAGGCGGGGCATCGCTTCGGAGGGCACCGCCTGCGTGTCCTTTGGGCCCTTCGTGGTGCAAATTCCGGCGCTGCCGGTTTCCCGTGCGGCTTGCCCGCTCTGCATGGTGCGGTTAAGCATCGGGAATGTTCTCATGCCGCCTTCTTTTCCTCGCCGTCGCAGTCTCGCTCATCGCCTGCGACGACAAACGCCAGACGCCTCCGAATCGTGCCGCGCGCGGTTCGTCGAGGGCGCGTTCGGGCGCGGAGGATGTCGGGCGGAAAACTGAGCATGCTTTCCGCCACGTCGGCGGGCATCTCGAAAAATTCTTCACCGGCCACGACACGATCTCACGATGAACCTCGCCCGCAGTCTCGCGAAATTGCTCAGCCCCGATGCCGTCCGCACGGACGACGCCACGCTCGCCATTCACGCCACGGACAAGTGGTTTGCCTCGCGCAAGCCGGATGTCGTCGTGCTCGCACGCACGCGCGGCGACGTGGAGAAGACGCTGAGTTTTGCGAGCAAGCACAACATCCCGGTGACGCCGCGCGGCTCGGGAGTCGGCTACGTCGGTGGCTGCGTGCCGTCGCACGGCGGCATCGCGCTGAGCGTCGCGAGGATGAATCGCATCAAGGAGATCAATTTTGCCGATGGCGTCGCCGTCGTGGAGCCGGGCGTGATCACCGGCGAGCTTCAAGCGGCGGTGCGGAAGCTCGGGCTATTCTATCCGCCCGATCCCGCGTCGCTGAAGGAATGCAGCATCGGCGGCAACATCGCGACGAATGCCGGCGGCCCGCGCTGCCTGAAATACGGCGTGACGCGCAACTACGTGCTCGGCCTCGAAGTCGTGCTCGCCGATGGCCGCGTGCTGCGCTGCGGCGGGCGCACGCACAAGAACAAGCAGGGCTTCGATCTCGCGGGGCTGTTCGTCGGCAGCGAGGGACTGCTCGGCGTCGTAACGGAGGCGACTTTGCGCCTGCTCCCGCATCCGCCTGCGCGAGCGACGCTCGCCGCGAGCTTCCGCAGTTTCCGTGAGGCGGCGGATGCGGTGCAGAAAATTTTCGCCGCGGGATTCCTGCCGTGTGCGCTCGAGATCGCGGACCCGTTCACCTTGAAAAGTGCGCGCGAATTCCTTGGCCGCGAAATCGCGCCCGGCGCGCAGTCGCTTGTCCTCGTGGAACTCGACGGCCAGCCGGAATCCGTGAAGGGCGAGTGCGCCGCCGTCGCGAAGCTGCTGCGGAAAATTGACGCCATCCGCGTGCTCACCGCGTTTGGCGACGAGGATTCCGAAAAGCTTTGGGGCCTGCGCCGCGCGTACAGCGCTTCGCTGAAAGCCACGGGCCTCACAAAGCTCAACGAGGACATCGTTGTGCCGCGCGGGAAGCTCACCGAACTGGCGGAGTTCGGCGAACGCCTCGCGAAGAAGCACGGCTACCCCGTCGCGTGCTTCGGCCATGCGGGGGATGGCAACATCCACGTGAACATCATGGCCGCAAACTACCACGGCGATCGCAAGGTGAAGGCGCGCGTGGACCGCGCGCTCGACGAACTTTTCACCTGGGTGCTGAAAGTTGGCGGCGTGATCACTGGCGAACACGGCATCGGCCTCGCGAAGAAACCGTGGTGGACGCAGGCCGTGGACAAAGTGGGACGCGACGTCCACTCCGCGCTGAAGGCCGCACTCGATCCGAAGGGGATTCTGAATCCGGGAAAATTTGTGAGCATCGCGAAATGAGCGACTCCACGGGGCGCATCACCGTGCTGAACACGCCGTGCGCCGTCACCGGCGTCGCGGATTTCATCACGACTGCACAGGAAATCGCGCGCAAGGAGGACGGGGTGACGTGCGTGGATTTCACGAATGTTCACATCGTCGCGCAGCGTCGCGTGGATGCGGAGTTCCGCCGGATCACGGACACGATGGATTGGTTTGTGCCGGACAGTCAGATCCTCGTGTGGGCCGTGCGGCTGCTCGGCGGGAAGGCTTCGAGCCGCGCGTACGGTCCCGTCTTTTTGCGCGAATGCATCCGCGCGACGCCTGCGCCGTTCACGCACTATTTCCTCGGCGGCTCGGCGGAGTGCGTGGAAAAATTGCAGGTCGCGCTGAAGGCCGTGCAGCCGGGCTTGCAGATCGTCGGCGCGCACCACGGCTACTTTGATGTCAGCGAGGAGCAGCGCATCGTCGAGGAGATCAACCGGCTGCGGCCCGACTTCATCTGGGTCGGCCTCGGCACGCCACGGCAGCAGGACTGGATGCACCGTCATCGCGGCGCGATCCGGCGCGGGGTGATCATGGCGGTCGGCTTCGCCTTCGACGTGAATGCCGGGACGAAACCGGATGCCCCCGCGTGGCTGAGGGATTCCGGCCTCACGTGGCTGTACCGACTTTGTCGCGAACCGCGCCGGCTGTTGTGGCGCTATGTGAAATACAACACGATCTTCCTCTGGTTCCTCCTTGGCCAGTGGCTTCGCCGTGTCTTCCGCCGGCGGTGAGGCGACAGGGCGGTGCCATGCCTCGAGTGGTGCTCTCTTTTGATGTTAGGGCGGTTTACAAAACGCATGGCCGCTTTTCGAGGAGCAGGGGCGCCCTCGTCCCATGTTTAGCCTCGGGGCGGGGCGACCCTGCTCCTTGTGCGGCGGCGGAAGCCCCAAGCGCCGAGGGCGGTGCAGGCGAGCGCGGCAAATTGGTAGCCCGAGAGGATGCCGAAGAATTTCGGCGTCACACGCATCCACTCGTGCGCGAAGCGGAAGAGGCCGTAGGCGATCAGGTAGAGGTGAAAGTGCTGGCCGCGCAGGATGCCGCGGCGGCGCAGGATGAGAAATGCGGCGAGCGCGAGGACATTGAACGCCAACTCCATCGGCACCGCGGGCCAGCGCGCGACGCCCTGCGCATCGCGCAGCGTGAACCATGCGGGAAAAGTGGGCGCGCAGCGTTCGCCGAGGCAGCAGCCGTGCAGCAGGCAGCCGATGCGCCCGATGCCGATGCCGAGCGGCGCGACCAGCGCGAACAGATCGCCCGTGGGCGCGCGGTAGCCGAGCGCGAACTTCGCCGCCTCCACGCCCGCGTAGCCGCCGAGCAGCGCGCCGAGCACGGACTTGCCCGTGGCGAGCCGCAGCCAGCGGTCGGGCATCGGCCAGTCGAGCCAGCCTTCGGCGAAAAGGTAGGTGAGCTTCGCGCCGATGAACGCGCTGAGCAGCGCCGCGACGTAGATGAGCACCAGCCGCGCATC
>JBDSAR010000521.1:0-3194 GCA_039922035.1 Chthoniobacteraceae bacterium | reverse complement strand
CTGGCTGGCCGACGGAAAATGGGACGTCATCCATTTCAACTGGGGCCTGCATGACCTGAAGCATTGGAAGGATGGCAAACTCGATCCCGCCGGCCCGCAGGTCTCGGCGCTGGAGGAATACGAAAAGAACCTCCGTGAACTGGTGAAGAAGATGAAAGCCACCGGCGCAAAACTCATCTGGGCCTCCACCACACCCGTGCCAGAAGGCTCCGGCGGACGCGACGCAAATGCCGAACTGAAATACAACGAAGCCGCCGCGCGCGTGATGAAAGACGCAGGTGTCCCGACCGACGATCTCCACGCCCTCTGCCAGCCGAAGCTCGCCGAATGGCAACTCCCGGCAAACGTCCACTTCAAGCCCGAAGGCTACGCCGGCCTTGCCGCAAAGGTCGCCGCCGACATTGGCACCGCGCTGAAGAAGTAGTCCGTCGCCGACGACGGCACGAGGCGGGCAAACTTTTTCCTCACCGGACGGCAGGAGAGCAAGATCAGTCCGCCTCCTTCCGTCGGCGGCTGCCTGTCGGAACGCGCCCCTACATCTCCGCGAGCGAATTCACCGCCTGCGCGCTTTCCACGTAGAAAAGCTCGCACGCGCCGTTGCCCGTGTCGTCGCGCCGCAGCGAAGAATTCCATGTGCCACCGCCCGGACCGGCTGCGTTCACAAGGTAGCCTTTCATCGTCACGATCTGCCCGATGCGCAGGCTGCCGATCAGTTTGCGCACCTCGTCATTCGCAGCGATCACGTGATTGTTCGCAGCAGAGACCTTGATTTCATCCTGCGGGATCGGCGGCTCATTCTGCCACTCGTAGAAAAAGAAGCGGTTCGTCATCGAAATCTCCAAAAGCGACAGCACCGCCTCGTCGCTCATTTTTCCCCAGCCCACCGCGACATCAATCGGCACGAGCTCCGCACTCGGCCCGCTGTAATAACGCTTCTTCCCCAGTACCCGCCCGCGCAGCGCATACTCCGCCACCGCCGTCACCTGCCATTCGCCGATCCTGCCGATGGTCTTTCCATCAATGTTCTTCTGCACCGGTTCCTTCGCCACGAGCACGCCGGGCGGATGGTGGATCGGCCTGCCCGACACGAACCGCCACACACCGCACGCGAGCAATGCGATGACGATGAGCTTTGGCAGAATGCGGGCAAACACGGGACAACAGAGAGCAAGCGCAGTGCCGTCGCTTGAAGCGGTCCGACATTGCATCCGCAGACCGCACCGCTCACAAACGCCAACATGAAGCGCATCCTCCTCCTCGCACTCACTCTTCTCGCCCTCGCAGGACTTTTCCGCACCGCGGCTGTCGCTGGCGCAAAGCAGGCCCCCATCCGCGCCCTCATGGTCTGCGGCGGCTGCTGCCACGACTACAAGAACCAGAAGCAGATCCTCTCCGAAGGCATCAGCGCCCGCGCGAATGTCACGTGGACCATCGTGCAGGAAGATGCGCCCAAGGGTGCCGACGAACGCGGCCACCGCGTGAGCATTTACGAGAAGCCCGACTGGTGGAAAGGCTACGACGTGATTGTTCACAACGAATGCTTCGGCATGGTCGCCGACAACGCCTTCATCGAGGGCATCACCGCCGCGCACAAGACCGGCATTCCCGCCGTCTTCCTGCATTGCTCCTCGCACAGCTACCGCGCCGGAACGACCGATGAATGGCGCAAGGCCATCGGCATCACCTCGCGGAGCCACGAGAAAAACCGCGACCTGAATGTGAAGACGATCAAGGCCGACCATCCCGTGATGAAAGGCTTCCCCGCCGAGTGGCTCGACCCGAAGGACGAGCTCTACAAAAATGAATTCGTGTGGCCGAACTGCGTCCCGCTCGCGAAGGCCTACGGCGAGGACACCAAGCAGGACCACAACGTGATCTGGGTGAACACGTACGAGAATACGCGCACCTTCACCACCACGCTCGGCCACGCGAACACCACGATGTCCGCCCCCGAATATCTCGACCTCGTCGCGCGCGGCCTGCTCTGGTCGTGCGGAAAACTGAACGACGACGGCAAGCCCTCCGACGGCTTCGGCCCAGTCGGAAAGTGACGCGGCAGAACGCCGGTTTTCACCCGCAGCACCGTAGCCGCATCGTCCCGATTCACATCACGGTCGGGCTCCAGCGCGTTGCGCCAGTATCGTGAATATCGAGCAAACATTTGAACTCGCGCGGCAGCACCATCGGGCCGGACATCTCCCGGATGCGGAGGCGATCTGCCGGCAGCTCGTGGCCATGGAACCGCGCCATGCGGATGCGCTGCACATGCTGGGAGTCATCGCCGGACAGACAGGGAGAAAGACGGACGCCGTTGACTGGCTCCGCCGCTCCGTCGGGTGCCGGCCCGATCATCCCGAAGCACAAAAGAATCTCGGCGTCGCGCTGAAGGACGCCGGACATCTCGACGAGGCCATCACCGCCTATCGCCGCGCTGCCACGCTCAAGCCCGATTACGCCGAGGCGCACCGGAATCTTGGCAACGCACTCTTTCAGAACCGGAAGTTCGAGGAAGCGATCACCGCGTATCGCACGGCGCTTCATCTGAGCCCGGACTTTGCGACGATCTCCTACAATCTCGGTATCGCACTGCGGATCGTGGGGCAGCATGACGAAGCCATCACCGCATTCCGCGAGGCGCTCCGCCTGCGCCCGGATCACGTGGATACTCTCACAAATCTCGGGCACGCACTGAAAGAGCAGTGCCGCACCGCGGAAGCCATCGCCGCCTACCGCGACGCGCTCCGCCTGAAACCGGATTCGCCTGACCTGCAGCACGTGCTCGCGGCCCTGACGGGCGACCATTCACAAACCACCACTCCGGCCACCTACGTTCGCAACCTGTTCGATCCGTATGCCGCGGAGTTCGACGGGCATCTCGTCGGCCAGCTCAACTATGGCGTGCCCGGACAGCTCCTCGAAGCCGTCGTCGCGCTCGCTCCCGGCAGGCGATTCGACACCCTCGATCTCGGCTGCGGCACCGGGCTGTGCGGCCTCCAGTTTCGCGCCATCGCAAAAAGTCTGACCGGGGTGGATCTCTCACCGGCGATGACGGCAAAAGCAGAGACGCGCGGCATCTACGACCGACTCGTCACTTCCGACGTCACTGCGGCGATGCGGGAGCACGAGGACGCTTTCGACCTCATTCTCGCCGGCGACGTTTTCGTCTATGTGGGCGACCTCGGGCAGGTCTTCCA
>JBDSAR010000520.1:0-1847 GCA_039922035.1 Chthoniobacteraceae bacterium | reverse complement strand
CGCGGCGCACGCACGGCATCCTGCACGGATGAAATTCGGCATCTGCAACGAGATCTTCAAGGACTGGTCACTTGAGGACACTTTCGCGTTCGCAAAAAAGGCGGGCTACGACTTTGTCGAGATCGCGCCCTTCACGATCGCCAAATCCGTCACCGAAATCTCCGCCGCCGAGCGCGCGCGAATCCGCGCACTCGCCGCGAGCACCGGCATCGGCATCAGCGGGCTGCACTGGGTGCTCGTGCAGACGGAAGGCATCTACCTCACTCATCCCGATGCCGCGGTGCGCGCTCGCACATCGGACTATTTTGTCGAACTCGTGGACTGCTGTGCGGACCTCGGCGGCACGCGCATCGTCGTGGGCTCGCCGAAGCAGCGGAACCTGATGGACGGCGTGAGCTACGAGCAGGCATGGGCATGGGCTACCGATGTTTTCCGCGCCGCGGTGAAACGCGCGGAGGAGCGCGGGGTCGTGCTGTGTTTCGAGCCGCTCGCTCCTAGCGAGACGAACTTCGTGAACACCGCCGCCGAGGGACGCCGCTTCGCCGCGCAGTTTGCAAGCAAGGCGATGAGCATCATTCTCGATGTGAAAGCGATGAGTTCCGAAGGCACGCCCATCCCGCAAATCATCCGCGAGAGTGCGGGCAAGTTTGAATATTTCCACGCGAATGATCCGAATCTGAAGGGCCCCGGTTTCGGCGACATGGACTTCGCGCCCATCGCCTCTGCATTGCGCGAGGCAAAATACGACGGCACCGTTTCCGTCGAGGTCTTCAATTTCGACGAAGGCCCGGAAGCCATCGCCACACGCAGCCGCGAATACCTCCGGAAGACTTTCGGCTGCTGAGGCGCCAGAGGCGAGCAACTCGCCATCCGTCATCCGTCATCCGTCACTCGTCCTTCGGAATTTTGTCGAGGATCATCCGTGTGATGATGTCGCTGGTGACACCCTCGCTCTGCGCGGCGAAATTCGGGATGATGCGATGCCGCATGATGCTCGGCGCGACCGCGGCGACATCCTCGCAGCCGACATAGACCTGCCCGCGCAGGATCGCGTGCGCCTTTGCCGCGAGGATGAGATTCATCGAGGCACGCGGGCCTGCGCCCCACGAGATCCACTTTTTGCAAAAATCGAGCGCTTGCGGGCTTTTTGCGCGCGTCGCTGCGACGATCCGCTGCGCGTATTTTAGGACGTGCTCAGCGACGGGCATCCGTCGCACCGTGCCTTGAAGATACAAAATGTGATCGCTGCCGAGCACCTGCCTCACGGTCGCCGGCTTGCCGCCGGTGCCGCGACGCATGATCTCGAGTTCCTCGTCCGCGCTCGGGTAGTCCACGTAAATCATGAACATGAACCGGTCGAGCTGCGCTTCAGGCAGCGGGTATGTGCCCTCCTGCTCGACAGGATTCTGCGTCGCGAGGACGAAGAACGGATCGGGCAATTTGTGATCCGCGCCGCCGACCGTGATCTTCCTTTCCTGCATTGCCTCGAGCATTGCGGCCTGCGTCTTCGGCGGCGTGCGGTTGATTTCATCCGCGAGGATCACGTTTGCAAAAATCGGCCCCGGCAGAAATTTGAACGCACGCTGCCCCGTCGCCGGATCCTGATGGATTACCTCGGTCCCCGTGATGTCGCTCGGCATCAGATCCGGTGTGAACTGGATGCGCTTGAATTGCAGATTCATCGCCTGCGCGAGCGTCGAGATGAGCAGCGTCTTCGCGAGTCCCGGCACGCCGACGAGCAACGCGTGTGATTTTGTGAAAATGGCGATCAGCAGTTCGTCGATCACCAGATCCTGCCCCACGATCACCTTCCCGATCTGATGCCGCAGGAGCGCATGCGCCTCCTT
>JBDSAR010000519.1:0-8955 GCA_039922035.1 Chthoniobacteraceae bacterium | reverse complement strand
TCGTGCGTCATACGGAGATGCTGCGCATTTGTCGTCACGGGTGTGAAGTCCCACCAGATGCCGCGCAGGTCCGGCTTCAGGCGCCAGGAGAGCAGGGGATCGAACTCGAACATCCCGGCGGTCGTTGCGCCCTGCGTGTCGGAGCGCAGTTGTGGCGAAGTGACGAAGACTGTGAGCGGATCAATGTGCTTGGAAAAAATCCGCACGGCGATTTCCGCAATCCCGACCAGCACTGGTACGAGCAGCATGGAGACGATGAGAAGCTTCAGCTTGGCGCGTCCTGTCGTCGTCATTTTTGATCCGATGGAGTGGCGGGTTTCAATTCTTTGGCAGCCGCGCAGGCTCGCGTGCGGCGGAGCCTTTCGTTCCCGTGAGTGTGTCGCCGAGTTCCGAGCGCATCTCGTTTGCAAACTGCGTGAGCGAGGCAACGATTTCCGGATGCTCCGTGGCGCGGTCGTTCGTTTCGCCCGCGTCGCCCGTGATGTCGTAAAGCTCGGTCTTCTGCACTTTCTCGGGATGGTATTTTGACGGGACGCCGCCGGTTGCGCGCGTCATTCCAACGGCAGAGCGGTAGGTGTGCGGGAGGACGAGCTTCCACCGGCCATCGGTCACTGACTGGAGTTCGTTATTCGCATACCACGTCGCGTAGGCGTGGTGCGGGTTCTTCGCGCCGGGCACGCCGCTGAGGATCGGCCACACGTCGAGGCCGTCGATTTTCCGCTCCGGCAGTTTCGCGCCGGTGAGCGCGGCGATGGTCGGCAGCATGTCGATCGTCATCACGAAAGTATCCGTCTTCGTGCGTGCGGGAATTTTCCCCGGCCAGCGCATCACGCATGGGACGCGCGTGCCGCCATCCCAGCTTGTGCCTTTGCCCTCGCGCAGCGGGCCCGCGCTGCCCGCGTGATCGCCGTAGCTCAGCCACGGGCCGTTGTCGCTCGCGAAAATCACCAGCGTGTTGTCGTCCACGCCAGCCCGTTTCAGCGCCGAGAGGATCTCGCCGACGGACCAGTCAATCTCCTGGATCACATCGCCGTAGAGTCCCGCGCCGGATTTGCCTGCGAACTTCGCGCTCACGTGCAGCGGCACGTGCGGCATCGAATGCGCGACGTAGAGGAAGAACGGGCGAGCCTTGCTTTTCTCGATGAATGCGACTGCGCGCTCCGTGTAGCGCGTGGTCATCTGGTTCTGATCCTCATGCGTCATCGCGGGGATGGCCACTTTCTCGCCGTCGTACATCGGCAGGTCCGGATAGCTGCCGGGCTTCGCTTCCGGGTGATGCGGCCACATGTCGTTCGAGTAGGGGAGGCCGAGCCATTCGTCGAAGCCGCGCCGCATCGGCATCCACTGAGGCTTCGCGCCGAGGTGCCATTTGCCGACCATGCCCGTGGCGTAGTTTTTCTGCTTCAGCATTTCCGCGAGCGTCATGTCGGCGGGATTCAGCCCGATGGGTGAGCCCGGCCCGAGCGCGCCGTGGATGCCGACGCGCCCGTGATAGCAGCCCGTGAGCAGCGCCGAGCGCGACGCGGAGCAGACTGCGGATGACACGTGAAAATTGGTAAAGCAGCGTCCTTCGCCCGCCATGCGATCGAGATTCGGTGTCGTGTAGTTTTTCTGTCCGAATGCGCCGATGTCGCCGTAGCCCATGTCGTCGCAGAAAATGATCACGACATTCGGCGGACGCTCGGCTGAGTGGAGTGAGAGTGTGAGAGTCAGAAGGATGAGGAGGTAGCGCATGGCGCATGGAGTGAGGCGTCAGACAGGCGTGGTGAAAAGCGAGAAGTGAGCGCGTGATTGCGCCATGCGAATGTCCCTATCGAACCGGGGGTTCGCTGTTCAGATAAAACAGTATGACCCTTCCCCATGCTTGCGAAAAGGACTGCCCCTCCACGCCCGGCCACCGCGATTCTCGGATGCGCAGACGCCTCGACATCGGGCTCGCTGGCCTCGATTTGAAGGCGGGCGCGAAATCAAAGGACGCCGTGTTCGATCGCTTCGGTATCTGCTGTATCGTCACCGGAGGCGCACAGGTGAAGGTCTGGTTCGACGACTTGATCTATACCGTGGGCAAACCGTGAACTGACACATCCCATGAAATCTCCAGCCATTCTTATCCTCGCTCTGTGCGCGATCACCATCGCGGCGACGGCCTTTGCCGCCGATACGCCAAAGACGGTCGCAGGCGACTCTCTTTCCGTAAAACAGGAGTCGGCGGTGAAGGTTCGCATTCTGGAGGGACACAGCGGCTCGGTGCTGGCCGTCGTCTTTTCGCCGGACGGAAAGGTGCTCGTCACCGGCAGTCGCGACAAAACCATCAGGCTATGGGATCCTCTATCGGGCGAATTGAAACTCACGCTGACCGAACACACGGCAGATGTGTATGGGCTCGACTTTTCACCCGGAGGCGAATTGCTGGCCAGTTGTAGCGGGGACAGGACGATCCGCCTGTGGGACACGCAGACCTTTAAGACAAAGGCCGTGCTGGAAGGTCACACCGCCATTGTCCGCGCAGTCGCCTTCTCGCCCGATGGCAAAAAGCTCGCCAGTGTGAGTGTGGACCAAACGGTGCGGCTGTGGAATGTGTCGTCCGGCAGACTCGAAAAAACCCTCACCGGGCACACGGCGCGGGTGAAGTCAGTCTCGTGGTCGCCCGATGGCAAGACCATCGCCACCGCGAGCACCGACCGAACGATCCGGCTGTGGGACGCGCAAACCGGCGAACCGGAGTCTGTGCTGGAGGGGCACACGGGCGACATCGAGGAGGTGACGTATTCGCCGGATGGAAAGACGATCGCGAGCAGCAGCAACGACACCACGATTTGTATTTGGGACGCAGTCACGGGCAAGGTCCGGCTCACGCTGGAAGGTCACACCGCCGAGGTGGACTCGGTCGCTTTTTCCCCCGATGGGAAACTGATCATCAGCGGAAGCAAAGACACCCTCATCAAACTCTGGGACGTGGAGACTGGGAAACTGATCCGAACGCTCACAGGGCACACCGGCCGGATTGAGTCGCTCGGTTTTTCCCCAGATGGTAGCACGCTCGCGACGGGCGGCGGCGGCGGCGACACCTCGGTCCGCCTGTGGGCCATGGCAACCTTCGCGCGACAAACGGCGAAGCCCGACGCGCTCGCCCTGATCGAGGACCAGCCCGGTCTGCCGCGTGTACTGCTCATCGGCGACTCCATTTCCAAAGGCTACACGCTGCCTGTCCGCGAACTGCTCCAGGGCAGGGCGAACGTGCATCGCATCCCGGCCAATGGCGGCCCCACCATCCGCGGTCTCGACAATATGGACAAGTGGCTGGCCACCGGCGGTGCGGACAAAAAGTGGGATGTCATCCATTTCAACTTCGGCATTCACGACTTGAAGATCACGAAGGACGGTAAGCGGCAGGTGGAGCCGGGTGACTACGAAAGGAATATTCGGACGCTCGTGGCGAAGTTCAAGGCGACGGGCGCAAAGCTCATCTGGGCGACCATCACGCCGATTCCCGAAGGTGCAGGTGCGCCCAAGCAGCCCTTCGGAAAAGTGCCGGAGTACAACGCCATCGCGAAAAGAGTGATGGAGGAAAACGGCGTTGCCATTGATGATCTCAATGCGCTCATCAAGCCGCACGTCGCCGAGTATCAAAATCCGAAAGACGTCCACTACACGCCGGAAGGCTACGCGGTCCTCGCAAAGCAAGTGGCCGCCAGCATCGGGGCTGTGCTGCCCGCGAGGAAGTGACCCCTGATGCGGAGACCGCACGCACTCTTTGTCGCAGTGACGAGGTGCCGGTGGTCTCGGATGGGAAGAGTTCCACCGTGACGGCGGAGCATCCGGCCGCGAAGTGAGGGAGGGCGGGGCGAGCCCATTTTTTTGAAAACGCAGAGACGCGGAGACGCGGAGGAATGAAGAGGCGCCGGTGAAAGGTGATTGCCGCAAATTCACTTCCCGCTGCCTCTTGATTCTCCGCGCCGCTGCGTCTCCGCGTTTCATCAATCACTGCCAGTGCTCGAAGTGACGCCGTGGTGGGATTTCCGCAAACATCCGCTGTCCTCGCCGACTGAATAAAGTGCGTCGCTTTTGATCACAGCCATTCGACAAACATCCTTCCTCCATGAATCTCCTCACTCGCAGCGTCATCCTTTTCCCCGCCGCGCTGCTCCTCGCTGCCGGGCGGCACACCATCCACGCCGAGCAGCAGGCGGGCAGCGTCATCAGGACGGAGCGCTTCGACCGCGACCCCGGCTGGGAGGGGCACAATAACCGCATCACCACGAAGAAGCCGGTGCCGGTGACGCAGGACTTCGGCTACACCGCGACAAATCATGCCGGAAAATCCGCCGGCGAAATGGGCGGCTCCATTCAGCGTTCGACGAAGCCGGCGTCCTACGCCGCGGCGCTCGCTCCCGCGAAGACGCTCGATGACAAACTGACAGCATCCGGCACTTTCGCGATCACCGCGTGTCAGCCGGGCGCGGGAGTTTTCTTCGGGTTCTTCAATTCGCAGCAGCCCGGCGGCAGCGGGCGGCCCATCGGCTCGCTCGGGATGGATTTTGATTTCGAGGGCAAAGGCGGGCGCATCGCGGTGCGTCTGATCAGCAGCGGCAACAAGTCATGCGGGACATTCCTCACGCCGTATCTGCCGGGGAAGTTCCGCCCTACGCCGATCCGGAAGGACGGCACGCGCTATCATTGGACGCTCGACTACGATCCGAGCGGCGGAAGCAGCGGGCGTGTCAGTTTCACCATCACGAGCGACACGCACAAGACGCAGGACTACGGCAAGCTCCCCGAACTGCACGAGAAGGAGGCGCAGGCGCGGTTTCCGAACACGACGACCTTCAACGTGGATCTCCCGGCCGAGATGCGGAAGGAGGGCGTGACATTCGACCGCTTCGGATTGTGCAACGCGATGAAGTCCGGCGGCACGGCGGCGATCTTTTTCGACGACCTGCAGTTCAACGGGCAGGCGCAGGATTTTTCCAAGGATCCGCTGTGGCTCGCCACGGGCAACCGCGTGAGCTACGAGGACCATGAGACGACGGGCGCGCATGACTTCGGCTACAGCGAGACGACGAACATCGCGGGTGGCGCGACCGGCGAGATCGGCGGCGGGCTCTGGCGCAGCGGCGACTTTGCGTTCTATGGGGACCGCGTGGGACCGCTGAATTTGGATCGGCCGCTCGAAGCGCGCGGCAAGGTGCGGCTCGTCACCGCCGGGCCGGACTCGGATATTTTCCTCGGCTGGTTCAACAGCGCATCGAAGGACAAGGGCGCGGGCGACACGGAGAATTTCGTCGGCGTGCACATCGGCGGCCCGACGCGCGTGGGCCACTACTTCATCCCTGTCTTCGCGAATTCAAGCGGGGTGAGGGCCAAGGTGGAGCAAGGCCCGGTGCTCACGCCCGGCAGGAATTTCGAGTGGACGCTGAACTACGATCCCGCCGCGAACGGCGGCAATGGGGAGATCCGCGTGACGCTCGGCGAGAAGTCGGTGACGCTCGCATTGAAGCCGGGCCAGAAGGCGCACGGCGCGACGCTGGATCGCTTCGGCGTGTTCAATTCGATCGCGGGCGGACAGATGGTGAAGCTCTACTTCGACGATCTGACCTACACCGCCGCGAAACCCTGAACGGGATGGTGGACTCGGTCACATTTTCTCCCGACGGGAAGCGCGACGGTACCGGCATCTTGGAATTTTCTGCGAAACTACATGCTTAACGGAGTGCGTTGATGAAGATTAACTCCACAACACCATGAGCAACTTCCTCACGCAAAGCTGGCTCCTGAATCGCCGTCACTTCCTCCGCGGCCTCGGCACCCTCGTGGCGCTGCCGCTGCTCGATGCGATGGTGCCGCTGCGCGCAAGTGCCGCCGCGACCGAGAAGCCGCGGCGCAGTGTGTTCGTCTATATTCCGAATGGCGTGAACGGCATGACGTGGCAGCCGGTAAAATCGGGGCGCGGCTACGAGTTGTCGCCGTCGCTGAAGCCGCTGGAAAAGCATCGCGATGACTTCACGGTGTTCAGCGGGTTGCATCATCCGAACGGCATCGGCCAGGCGCACGTGTGCGCGGATACATGGCTCACGGGCGCGAAGATTGATGCGCAGAGTGCGCGGAAGTATGAGAACACGATCTCGGTGGATCAGGTGATGGCGGAGAAGACGGGAATGGAGACGCGCTTTCCGTCGCTGGAACTTTCGATCAGCTCCGGCACCGGGCGTCCGCTGAATTCCAGCACGCTGGCCTTTTCCCGCGACGGCGTGCCGCTGCCGGCGGAGGACAATCCGAAGCAGATTTTCAACCGGCTCTTCGGCGAGGAGCAGGGCGGCATCGCCGCGCAGCGTACGCGGCTGGTGAAACGCCGCAGCGTGCTCGATGCGGTGCTTGATGACGCAAAGTCGCTGCGCCTCGCCCTCGGCAACGATGACAAGACGAAGCTCGACGAGTATCTGCATTCCGTCCGCGACGTGGAGCAGCGCACCGAGCGGCTCGACTCGTGGCTCGATGTGCCGAAGCCGAAGCTCGAAGCGAAATTCGCCGCGCCCTTCCAGCGCGACGTGCCGAAGGCGAAGGCGGGCGAATACTGGCGCACGATGTTCGATCTCATCGTGCTCGCGCTGCGGACGGACTCGACGCGCGTCGTCACTTATATGAATGGCAGCGAAGGCAACGGTCTCGCGATTCCCGAGATCGGAATCACGCAGGCGCGGCACGGGCTCTCGCATCACAATGGCGACCCCGTCGTGCTGGAGCGCCTCGCGAAGAGCGATGCGTTCATCATGGAGCAGTTCGCGCATTTTCTCGGCGATCTTCAGACGGTGAAGGACGGTGAAGTGCCGCTGCTCGATCGCACGATGGTCCTCTTCGGCAGTGGCATGAGCTACGGCCACAGCCACGCGAACAGCAACCTGCCCATCCTCCTCGCCGGCGGTCGCGGCCTCGGCCTGAAGCACGGCCAGCACATTGACTACAACCGCCCGCACTTGGACAAAGACTACACGCTCACCTACGAGGAATGGCGCGCACTCTGCGGCAAGCCGAAGGACGAAACGGCACGCCTGAGCAATGTCATGCTCACCATGCTGCAAAAGATGGATGTCCACGCGGAGAAGTTCGTGGACAGCCTCGGGCCGGTCTCGGCGCTGGTCTGATGCGCTTGCTACTTTTGCGGCAGGGTGCCGCGCTGACTTGACGCTTTTCCTGCGCCCGCCATCCTCCGCGCCCCGATGAAGCTCGACGCCACACTCATTCGCAAGATCGCCGCAAAGGTCGGCACGCCCTTCTGGTTTTATGACGCCGCGGTGCTCCGGCAGCGGATCGCCGACATCAAATTCATGACCAGCGCGCCCGGCGTGCAGGCGCGATTCGCGATGAAGGCGTGCCCCGTGACGAAGGTGCTGCGCGAGATGGCGGCGGCGAATATTTGGATCGATGCCGTGTCGGGCAACGAGGCGCTGCGTGCGCTGCGGGCCGGCCATGCACCGGGAAATAATCCGCCGGTCGTGTGCTTCACTGCCGACGTGTTCCGCGACAACGCGCTCGACGTCGTGCTGAAGAACCACCTGCTGCCGAACATCGGCTCGCCGGGCATGATCCGGCAGCTCGCCGACGCGGGTTATCGCGGCCCGGTGAGCATCCGCGTGAATCCCGGCTTCGGCCACGGTCACGTGAACACATGCGACACCGGCGGGCCGTCGTCGAAGCACGGCATCTGGCACAGCGATCTGCTTGCGGTGAACGACGCCGCGCTCGCCGCGGGTCTCACTGTCACGATGCTGCATGCGCACATCGGCAGCGGACCGAAGTTCGAGGAACTGCACGAAAATCTCACGCGGCTCGCGCTGGATTTCCGCGAACTCATCCCGCACTTCCCGCAGCTCAACGCCGTGAGTCTCGGCGGCGGCATCCCGCACAATTACCGCGACCGTGAATCGCAGGTGCCCATTGAGCCGTTGCGCGAACTTTTCACCTCCTGCCACCAGCGCATCAAAGCCGCGGCGCATCGCGACATCCGTCTGGAAATCGAGCCCGGCCGCTACTACGTCGCGCCATCCTGCACGCTCATCACGCAGGTGCATGACATCAAGCGCACAGAAACAAACGCGAAGGGCAGCGGCGCGACTTTCGTGATGGTGGACGCGGGCTTCGTGGACCTGGTGCGCCCCGCGATGTACGGCAGCTACCACCAGATCGAAGTGCTCGGAAAAGAGCACGAAGATCCGAACCAGCCGCGCGAGCCGATCGTCGTCGCGGGACCGCTCTGCGAAAGCGGCGACGTCTTCACCCGCGGCGGCGCCGATGAGGAACTCGTCCCGCGCCTGCTCCCGCGCCCCGAGCCCGGCGACCTGCTCGCCATCCGCGACGCCGGCGCGTACGGCTACGCGATGAGCAGCAACTACAACTCCATCGGCAAAGCCCCGCAGGTCTGGGCCGAGCCGGACAGCACCGTGGAAATCATCAGCCGCCGCGAGACGATTGAAGACATCCTGAAGGCGGAGACGAGCGAGACGTTGTAGCCGCCGAGGGAACAGCGCGGGCTGGCTTTCACCCCGTGATTGCGAAGTGCCCGACGACTGCCGACAATTCGCGCACGATGCAAATGCGCGCGACCGGTTCGGATTCTAGATTCTGGACGATCGGGCTTTTGGTGGCGTTGTGTGTGATGGGCTGGGGTTTCTCTCGGGATTTCACGGCGCCGTGGACTGACAATGTGGATGCCAATGGCGCGGCATGGTCGCAGTCCGCGCATAACACTCTCCGCGCCGGCCTCCGGGCGACTGCCGGTGTGCCGTCGGCGTTCTACTTCGGCTCGCTGTCGATTCCTCCCGAGGGATTTTATACGCACCACCCGCCCACGCTCTCGCTGCTGCTCACCGGGATGTTCGCGGTGTTCGGTGAAAAGGAATGGGTGGCGCGTCTGCTGCCCGTCACGTTTTCGCTCGTGGGGGCGGTGCTGCTGTGGGCTCT
>JBDSAR010000518.1:0-10933 GCA_039922035.1 Chthoniobacteraceae bacterium | reverse complement strand
GCATCGCGCGCAACAAGGAACTCTACCAATATCTCCGGACGCTCACCTCGCAGCCGGTGCCGGGATACGGCGGAAATTTCCTGCAAAAGTGGGGCGATGATCGCGATCAGGTGCTCACGGAAATCTTTGACTACATCCGCTGCGTGAACCTGCGCGACCCGGTGCTCGTGGCGCAGGGCAGGACGTGCTATGCCGACAACGGCCAGGTCGCGCCGATCCAGATCGGAGCCACGCAGGGCTTCGGGCGCTACGACACGATCTCACAATTCGGCTTCCACTTCATCTGCGCGCAGGACGGCGCGGATGGCGCGGTGGACGCCAGCCATCCTGCGCTGAAGGACGGCGAGCGGGCTATCGAGGCGGCATTCCTCTTCACGCCATTCAGCCCGAGCCTCGGTTTCCTGAGACTCGCCGAGAATCTCACTTACCAGGTGACCTTCCAGACGCCTCTCACCATCAATGGACAGGATCTCCAGATGCCGCCATCCAGTACCGTCGCACTGACCGGCCAGATCGCCAGCGGCTGGCATAACAACGGTCGCGAGCATGGCGGTCCCGGCGGCTTGCGGGGACCCATCCAGGCATTCGGCGGCGGCGGTTATAAGTTCACCAGCAAGGCCAAGCTCAGGGTGAAAATCCCGGCGGGTGCGGCCACGATGAGTTTCTCCGGTGGCCCCATTCAGGTGAAGCTGCTCATCAACAACAACCCGATCCAGACCTTCAATCTCAACTTTCCCGGCGGCAATTTCCCGGTGCCGCAACTCGTCCGGACCGGAACCGACGACTACAACCCGGGGGGACTGGTCACCACGCCGAACTATTGGTGGACGTTCGGGGGCTTTACCCCTTTGTCAGGAGGAACTGCAGTGCAAGGCCGCTATTCGAACTGCGGCGTGGTCCCGCACGCCCCTGGCGCCGAATACGCCGATGCGGCGCGCCGCTGGGGGCCCAGCCCTCCCGGCAGCATGAATAATCCAGGTTTCAAGAAAGGGGGCATCTTCCGGGCGGAGGATGTCGTCCGCAGTATCGTCCCGGAGCACGGCGATCTCCGCCTCATCGCGGCGAAATCGCAAATCGCCGCCTCGGAATTTGTGAAGGTCCGCGCCGCCGAGTGGGAGTCCACTTTCCGTTTCCTCCACGTCTTCGTCTCGTCCGCGGGCAGCCATCTGCTCTACGGCTTTGCCAACGAGCCCGGTCCCGCTCCCTCGACGGATCCCAACGCGATCCCGGGCTCACTTGCCACGGATCAACTCGTGCCCAAACTTTCCTACCACTACTCGAAGTTCCCGGAGATTCGCCCCGGCGCAGGTCTGAAATACAACCTTTGGGGCGACTTCGACAACGGCATGGCGAACTGGACCGACGGCGCCTACATCAACAAGCCGGACGAAGGCAACCAGGCGACCACCAATTCGTCCTACACCTACTTCGCGTGGACTTACACGGTGCCGACCGACGCGTTCTTTTCCCCGAGCCGCCTCGTGCCGAGCGCAGGCATGCTCGGCTCGCTGCCCACGGGCCTCAAGCGCACCGCGTCGGGAAGCGCCCACGCCTGGGAGACGCTGCTTTTCCGACCGCAGCCCAACCATCCCGGGATGACCACGCCGAAGGATCACCTGATCATGGACCTTTTCTGGATGCCCATCGGCGAGCCCTACCCGATCAGCGAGCCGTTTTCCACGGCGGGAAAAATCAATCTCAACTACGAGATCGCGCCGTTCAGCTACATCCGCCGCACCACCGCACTGCGCGGCGTAATGAAGGCCGAGCAACCGCTCGTCCTTCCAAACGATGTGTCCAAGGTCTGCAAACTCTGGGATCACGACACGAACGACAATCCTTACGGCTTGCCGAACAGTGGGAACAACCTGGGCACCGGCGTCGATATTCCAAACCGGCAGAAGTGGGGGAACCTTTACGCGGGCAACCCTCCCTACGACCAGTTGCGTCGCAGCATCGATGTGGAGAAGACACTCGCGCAGGCGGACGCGCGTTTTGCGAATGGCGATGCCTTTCGCTCCGCCACGGAAGTCTGCGAACTCCACCTCGTTCGCACCGGGGAGAGCCTCGCCGACTATCAGAACGGCTCGATCTACGGCCAGGCCCTCGCCACCGGCGACAACACCCGCGAGCGGCCTTACGCAAACCTCTACGCAAACCTCACGACCAAATCGAACACCTTCAACGTCCACATGCGCGTGCAGGTCCTCCGCAAGCGCCCGGGCACGGCGACCGAATACGCCGGGTGGAATGAGGATCTCGACACCGTCGTCGCCGAGCACCGCGGCTCCGCGCTCATCGAGCGCTACGTGGACGCCTCGGACCCGAACCTCCCCGATTTTGCGACAAACACAAATACGACACTGGACAACTACGCGAGGTTCCGCATCTTGAGTAACAACAAGTTTGCCCCCTGACCCACCATGAACGCCCGGCTTAGCAGCGACAATTCCAAGTCCGCATTCTCCCTCATCGAACTGCTCGTGGTCATCGCGATCATCGGCATCATCGGCTCGTTCGCCGTCCCCGCCGTCGGCAATTTGCTCAAGGGCTCCTCGATGACTCAGGCCGCGAACATCCTCACCGACCAGTGTGCCGCCGCCCGCCAGATTTCGCTCACGAGAAACCGCAGCGTCGAGGTCCGGTTCTATCGCTTTTGGAATCCGGAAAATCCCGGCGAGGACGTCAAGGACGACTTGGACAAGTCGTCGAACTTCTTTCCTGACGGAGCCCCTTATCGCGCGGTGCAATTCTTTGAAATCGCAGAAGGCGGCATCCCCAATCCCACGGGGAAGCTGATGCGGTTTCCGGATACGGTCGTCATGACCCCGAAACCGGCGCTATCGAGCATCCTCAATCTCCCCAAAAGCCCTCCCGCCCCGAATGACCCCGATCTGCCCCGCGGTGTCGGAAGAAACTACGCCTACGCGGCCTTCCGCTTTCTGCCGGACGGGGCGACCTCGCTCCCGCTCACCGGCGGCACATCGAGCGGTAAGTGGTTCATCACCGCACACCTTCAGAGCGACCTTCCAAAAGTCACCGGCACCACTCCTCCGCCAAATTTTTTCACATGGATGATCGATCCGGTGAGCGGAAGCACGAAGGTCCTCCGGCCGGGCGTAAAATGATGCCGCTCCCCCGCAGCGGTCCGCTGTGCGAGGGAAGAGCAGGAAAGGTCAGCAATCCGGTTTGAGCGATCGGTGAATCGGCCGTCTGCCGCGCTCCACATCGGATGGACGGCAATGCTGCCGGGCGGTGATGCCCGCTACGGCAGCGGCTTGATCAGGATGCTCTTGTAATGGACTTCGCTGCCCGGATCGTGCCCCTGGATGGCGATGGTCCCGTGACTGATGTAGCGGCCCGGCATGCCTTTCGGCGGCATCCAGTCTTCCGGCTGCGTGAAGTCGCTGATCACCTTGCCGTTCACTTTCGTCACGATGTGCTTGCCCTCCACCTTGATCTCCATCGTGAACCACTCGTCGTCCTTGGCCGGCGCGGTGAAATTATCCTGCACCGCATACACGCCCGCGGTCTTCTTTGGATCCTTGTGCGTGTTGTTCACCTGGATCTCGAAGCCCTTCGACGGCCAGCCCGTCTCCTGAAACTCCGTGTGAATATAGACGCCCGAATTTGCGCCCGGTTTCGTGAGGATCTCCGCCTTCAACTCGAAGTTCTTGAAGTCGTGATTATGAAAAGGCCCGTCGTAAAAAAGGTGCGAGCGCTCGCCATGCACGATGAGCAGGCCGTCCTTGAGCGAGAAAGTGCCGGGCTTGTCGTTGGCCTTCCAGCCGTCGAGCGACTTGCCGTCGAAGAGCGGAAACCAGCCGTCCTTTTCTTCACCAAAGGAAGCGGCAGCGAGACTGAGCAGGAGGCAGGGGATAAGGAGGAGTTTCATGCGGGGATGAACGCTAGCAGCCGGCGCGGTGCGGTCAATCACCGCGCACGCGCGGCAGCATCCAAATTCAATGCCGCAGATGGGCGAACCCACGCCTCACTTCGCGACGTAAGTCTCCCACTCCGGCGGCAGCGGCGCGCGCTCCACGCCATCGGCGATGCGACCCTCGAACTCTGGATTAAACTGCACCGTCGTGCCGTACACCATGATCGTGTCTCGTGAACCCTCCGCACGCAGCGCGTGCGCGACGCCGGCAGGGATCACCACGCCCGCATTGTTCGGCCCGCGCTGGTCGTCGCCCTCGATGAGGAAGCGCATCACCTTGCGCGGCATCCCCGCGCGCTCGTCCACGAGCAGCATCTCCACATTTCCCGCGACGAAGAACATCGCATCCCACTGCTCGTGATCATACGGGCGCAATGCGAAATTTTTCGCATCCTCGACAAACAGCCGGCGGAACCACGCCTCGGGCGTCACGCCCTCGGGAATATGCGGCGGATGAATGTGAAAGCCCTTCGCCGTGCCCGCGAACATGCAAGCCGTCGCCCACTGCCGCGGCCACATGCCGATCGCATGCAGCGGCCCTTCGCCAGCGCGTGCGAATTCGCCGAAAAATCCGCGATGCCGCTGCGGGAAAATGCGGCGCGAAAAAATCTCCACGCCGGGAATCCACGCCACATCCAGTTCCGCGCGTTTTGCGATCGCCTCGCCCGCCTCGATGCCGGTCGTGCCGAGACGTTCGGCCGGTGATTTCTGCGAGTAATCGCGCTGCCCGAGGCGCGCCGTTGCTGAGGGGGTGAGTCCCTTCCAAAGTGGATTCATGCTCGCCGACGCTACGCAGCGGTGCGGCGCGAGTCTAGCGCGGTGCGATCAAAAGCAACCCGCGCGCAAATCACGGAAGGCCGCGCCAAAAAAGTCGAGCATGCGTGAAGGGGTGAGCGATTCCTCGCTTTCGCCGCCGTGTGAAATCGCGATTTCGCTCGCGCGCCCGCAAAGCCACCCACCGAGCCGCGCAGCATCGAACGGTCGCACGCGCTGCCCGATGAGCGCGGCGATCACGCCGGTGAGCACATCGCCCATTCCGCCGACCGCCATGCCCGGCGTGCCGGTCGTGTTGAAGCTGACGCGCTCGCCGGATTTTCCGACGATCGTCCGCGCGCCTTTCAGCAAAAGTGTGCAGGGAAATCGCCGCGTGAACGCCTCCATCACCGCACGCCGCGACTGAGCGGTCGAGCCGGGCGCGAGCCGCTCCATCTCGCCGGGATGCGGCGTGAGCACGCGCTCGCCTACGGCTTCGCCGAGCACGGTGAGATTTTGTGCCATGGCATTCAGCCCGTCTGCATCGAGCACGACGGGCCCCGGGATTTTCCGCACGAGCGTCGCGACATCCGCCGCAGGCTGCGCACCGATGCCGGGACCGATGGCGACTACGTCGTGCCGAAGCGCGAGCAGTTCATCCGTCGTCGGCAGCGCGCGCACCATCACTTCCGGCGGAACTTTGATCGCCAGCGTCTCGGCGATCTGCGGCGGTGCATAAAGTGTGACCAGCCCCGCGCCGGCGTGCACGCAGCCCGACGAGCACAGCACCGCTGCACCGAGATAGCCCGGCGATCCTGCAATGATGCCCACGCGTCCGCAGTCGCCCTTGTGCGTGTCGAACGCGCGGCGCGGTAGCAACGCTCCGAGCGTGCGCGGTGTCGCGACGACCGCATCGGTCGGCGCGGCGTCGAGGCGTTTGCTGAGTTCGTTTAGCGGCAGCACGCTGAGCCGTCCCACAAAATTTACCGCGGAATCGGCGACGAGCCCCTGCTTTGCAAAACCGATCGTGAGCGTGTGGTCCGCGGCGATGCATGCAGCATCTGCCTCGCCGGTGTCGCTGTTCAATCCGGTCGGAATATCGAGCGCGAAGACGACCGCATTGCCGCCAGCGCGACGCCGGTTGATCGTGCGCGTGATGCGATTCAGCGGTTCGCGCAAGGCACCGCTCGCACCGATGCCGAGCAGTCCGTCGAGAATCACCAGCGGCTCGCCTTGGATGGAATCCAATGCCGCGATTTCCTCGCGCCGGCAACCCGCCGCGCCGGCAAATTTCACCTTCGGAAGCGGCCCCCATTCCGCGACTGGAAATGCCGCGACCGTTCGCACGTCCCAGCCCGATGCTGCGAGATGCCGCGCCGCGACGAGCGCATCGCCGCCATTGTTCCCTTTTCCAAAAACCGCGATGCACACTCCGGGCCTGGGAAAAAACTGCCGCACCGCGCGCGTGATTTGCAGCCCGGCTTCCTCCATCAGAGCATCCGCTGAAATGCCGTCGGAAAATGCACGCTGCTCGAGTTCCTTCATCGCGGCGCACGTCAGAATCATCGGAATGCCTCGCGATGCGCGCGTTCAGCGACAGCGCGAAATGATGGCTGAGCCCACCGCTTCTGCGAGCCTTTGCCGGTATGACGATGAGTCAATGCGCCGCGCCTCGTCGCGGTTCGTGAGGAAGCCGAGTTCGCAGAGCACCGCCGGGTGCCGCGCATGGCTCAGCACGTAAAGCGGTCGCGACCTCACAAATCGCCCTGGCGAACCGGTGGATGAAACCAGGTTTCTGAAAATCCGATCCGCGAGCATCACGCTGTCGCGTCCCCGGTAGTAGTAAGTCTCGATCCCGCTGGCGTCGCTGTTCGGCGCGCCGTTGAAATGGATGCTCACGAACACGGCACGCGATTGCGCGTTCGAGATGTTGCAGCGATCCTGGAGCGTCACAAAATAGTCGCCCTTGCGCGTCATCACGGTGCGGAATCCTGCGCGGCGCAGCACGCTGTCGAGCCGCTTGGCCACGTCCAGCGCATACGCTTTCTCGGGGATTCGCTGACCGGGCATCCCGCCGCGGTCGTGCCCGCCATGTCCTGCATCAATCACGATCACCGGCGCGGCGCACGCGGCGCAGACGAGAAGGAGCAGTGTGGCGAGGATGGTGGCGAATCTCATGCGGTGGTGATTCTGGACGATCAAAGCGGTGGGCAAAAGTTCCCCTTGGCAAATGCGCGGGTTTCGGTATTCTCCGCGGCCCTGAACGGTGGCTGTAGCTCAATGGTAGAGCTCCGGTTTGTGGTACCGGCTGTTGCGGGTTCGAGTCCCGTCAGCCACCCCAGGGTTTCTTTTGCGTGCCGTGAAATCATCGGTGGGGTGTGCGGCTGCGGCTCAGCGCGACCATGTCGGCTCGGAGATTTTCCCGGCACCGCTCACGACCGTCGTGCGCGTCCCGGTCTGCGTGTCGAGCATCACGAGCGAGCTGCCGGATGCGAAAATGAGATGCCGTGAATCCGCGCCCCAAGCCGGGCCTTCGCCATCGCCGATGGTGTGTGCGCCGCCGCCGGTCAGATCGAGAATCGCGACCGAAAACGATCCGCCGCCGCGCGTGTTGAAAGCGACCCGTTTTCCATCCGGCGACCAGCTTGGCGCGGTGTTGTAGCCGAAGCCCGTGGAGAGTTTACTCGGGCTGCCGCCGCTCGCGGACACGCGATAGAGCTGCGGCGAGCCGGTGTCGTCGCTGCTGTAAATCAGTTCGCCGCCATCCGGCGACCACGTGGGCGAACTTTCCACTCCCGGTGTGTGCGTGATGCGCCGGGCAGAGCCGCCGCCGGAGCCCGTCACATAAATTTCCGGGTTGCCGTCCTTGCTCAGCGTCACGGCGATCTTGCCGCCGTCGGGGGAAAATTTTGCGCCGCTGTTCGTGCCGGGATATTTCAGGATGCGCGTGCGCGCGCCGCTGCCGATCGTGATGCGATACACGTCCGCGTAGCCGCTTTGGTAGCCGGTGTACACGAGTGACTGGCCATCGGGACTCATGCCCGGCGAAACGCTGATCGTCCCGTCGTGCGTGAGTTGCACGAGATTCGATCCGTCCGCGTCGCACGTGTAGATTTCCTTCTTCCCGGTGCGCGTGCCGACGAATGCGATTTTTGTGGAAGCAATGCCGCGAGCGCCTGCGAGGGCCTGCACGATGTCGTCGGAAAAGCGATGCACCGCCGTGCGTCCCGAACCGCCGTAGTTTTTCGAGAGCGAAATTTTTCCATCCTGCGCCGTGACCGTGCCGTGCAAGCCGCCCGAGTCGCTGCCGCTCGCCGTGAACTGCGCCTGATCCGCGCCGGTGATCGCGAAGTAGCCCGAGTTCACGAGGTCGCGCTTCAGCGTCTCTGCATCGCTGCCGGAAAGCCCGGTGACGGCGATGTTCAGCTTCGAGCTTTTTACGATCTTGATGCGCGGCACCTCCTCGGCGGGCGCGAGCACGGGGAGCAGGAACAAAAGCGAGGCGATGGCAAATCTCATGCGGGAAAGGTATTCAGACAACCGTGTGGCGGGCAGCGTTCAAAGTTCGAGGATGAACGCAACCAATTCGTCGAGCACGCCGTTCTTCAGCAGCTCGGCGGGCGGCTTATCGAGTTTCTTCACGCGCTGCAGCGCCTGCTCGATGGACTGATCCACTTCGAGGTTGCCGGTCGGCTTCACAAGCTTCAGCGACTCCACCGTGCCGTCCGCCGAAGCGCGCAGGCGCACGTGCGCCTCCACGTCCTTCCCGCTGCGTACGACCGTGAGCGGCTGCGTCCATTCGCGGCGAAACTGCATCTCCACTTTTGAAAAATAGGCCGTCAGCGCCGCGGTCGAGCCGCCCGCTGCGCCCGCGCCACCTTTCGTTCCCGCGTTTGTCGAGTTGCCCGCGCCGGACGCCGCATTTCCAGTTCCGGTTCCCGCGCCCTGCGGCTTTGCATTCGAGTCGGTGATCTTCGACGTGCCGGGTTTCGCTCCGGGACTCGGCGTGGCGACCTTTGCGACGCTCTTGGCTGGCGTAGCGCCGGGTTTCGGTGTCGTGGATTTTGCGGAGGTTTTTGTGTTGTCCCTGGCGGGATCTTTCGCGCCGTTTTTCGCAGGCGTCGGCGAAGCGGCGGGTTTCGGTTTCGGCTTCGGCGTCGGGGAGGGGGTGGGCTTGGGCGTCGTGGGTTTCGGTTGCGGCGTCACGGCCGGTTTTGGCGTTGGCGTGGCCGTGGGTTTTGGTCGCGGCGTCGGTGTGGGAGTGGGCGTTGCCTTCGGCAGCATCGCGAGTTCGTTGTGCTTCACCACCATCGGCTCAGGCGGGAGCGGCGGCAGGATTTCTGCATCGGCTGGCGGTGTTTTTATCGAGGGCGATGTGTCGCCGCTTTCCGGCAGTGGGAGCGCGGCGGAGCCAGGTTCGCCCCCGCCATCGAGCCACGTGATCTGCTCCGGCTTGTGCGTCTTGAACAGCCACTTCCCACCCACCCACGCGAGCGCGATGAACGCCACGTGCGCAGCCAGCACGAGCAGGAAGCTTTTCCGAAAACCTCCTCGCTCATCATCCTGCGCTGGCAGCGATTCGTCGCTCATTGTGCGTCACTCCTTCGTCGTCTGGACGAAGCCGATGCGCTTCACGCCCGCGCGTTTCACCGCGTCGAGCACTTCGGAAAATCTCTGCACCGGCAGCTCCTTGTGCGGGCGGATCAGCACGCCGAGGTCCGGCTGCGTTTCGAGCTGGGCGGCGAGCGCGGTCGAAAGGGCATCGGTGGTCATGAACTGATCGTTCAGCGTGATGGTCTCGTCCTTGTGAATCGAAACCGTGCGCACGCCCTCCAAGTTCGTCGCCTGCTTCGCCTCGCCGCTTGGCAGCACGAGGTCAGTGCTGTTTTCCATGAGCGGCGTGGTGATCATGAAAATGATCAGCAGGACGAACGCGAGATCGAGCAGCGGCGTCACGTTCAGCTCGCTGAGCGTCTGCAATGCGTGGCGGTCGGAAAAGCGGCGCATGGGTTGTTCAAATTTTGAATGCTGAATTTTGAATGCTGAATTGGGCGGCGGCTCAAACGAGGGGCGGGCCGCGGGAATTCAAAATTTAGAATTCATCATTCAGAATTTTGTCCTCCGTTCGCCGTGGTCCACGTATTTGTGCTCAATGGCGCTGGAGAGTTCCGCGCCGAAATTGTCCAACTCCACGATCATCCCGCGCAGCGTGGTGATCAGCCAGTTGTAGCCGAACATCGCCGGGATTGCCACGAGCAGACCGGTGACCGTCGTGATGAGCGCCGCGGAGACGCCCGGCGCCATTGCTGCGAGGTTCGCCTTTCCCGCCGTGGCCACATCGCTGAACGTATCCATCACGCCCCACACCGTGCCGAGCAGCCCGAGGAAGGGCGCGCCGCTCACGGCGGTCGAGAGCAGCACCATCTGCGATTCGAGCTTCAGCGCCGTCTCGCCCACGCAGCGCTCCATTGCCGTCTGCACCATGCGCATCTGTGCCGGGGAAATTTTCGGCGCGGTTTCCAGGCGCGCGGCGAAAGTCTCATCCACTTCCGCCGAGCCGAGCATCTGGAAACTCAGCTCGCGGCATCCCGCCTGATAGACCGCAAAGACCGGCGCACCCGCGAAACGCGCACCGCTCTGATACAGGCTCAGCGGCTGCCGGTCCGCGCGGAACGCATCGAGGAAATCCATCCGCCGGTCCTTCGATCGGCCGAGCATGCGGAACTTCGTGATCATCACCGTCCACGACAGCACCGATGCGAGGAAGAGCGCACCGAGCACGAATTCTCCCGGCAGCGTGGAATTTTCCAGCGCGTAGAGGAGCCCGCCACCATCGGCGAGGAACTGCATTGGAAAAATCACGGGCACTGTCACGTGCGGTGGAGGTATCACATCGGGTGGGCGGGGGCAAACGCAATGGAGTGCTGGCGTCCGCGCCGGCATTTCCCGGCGTCACGCCAGAAGCACCTGGATGGGGGCTGCATCCATCGGGATATTTGCGTGTTTGCGCGGGATGCCGCAAACTGCCGGCGAGGACGCCAGCGCTCCATTTGACAAAGCGCACGCTTTCCCGCACGCTTTGGGCATGACTTCGCTTCCGGTCACGCAGGCCCGATCCAGGCTCTACCAGCTTCTCGATGAGGCGGCGGATTCGCACGAGCCGATCCAGATCACCGGCAAGCGTTCCAATGCCGTGCTCGTGTCCGAGGAGGACTGGCGGAGCATTCAGGAGACGCTGCA
>JBDSAR010000517.1:0-1844 GCA_039922035.1 Chthoniobacteraceae bacterium | reverse complement strand
CGATGCAAGGGTGGTGGTGGTGCCGCCCTCGCAGATGGTGACCCACCTGCGCGCGGGGCATCTCGACGGATTCTGTGTGGGCGAGCCGTGGAGTTCGCTCGCAGTGATGTCCCGCGCCGGGTGGGTGGTCGCGCGCAGTGCGGAACTCGCGCCGCTGCACCCGGAGAAAGTGCTGATGGTCCGCAGGAATTTTGCCGAGCGCCACGACGAACAGCACACCGCGATCATCGCCGCCCTGATCGAGGCCGCGCGCTTCTGCGACGATCCCGCAAACCGCGAGACGGTCGCCGCGACACTCGCGCAGCGCGGCTGCGTGGGCGTGGATGCGGATGCGATCCTGCGTGGGATGCGCGGCACGTACGACTACGGAAACGGCCGCGTCGAGCCGTGCCAGGGCTTCAATATCTTCTCCCGCGAAAACGCCAGCGAGCCCGATGAGCGGAAGGCCGTGTGGGTCGCGCAGTCGCTCGTGTCGAGCGGTCTCGTCACCGCAGCACAACTCCCGACCGAGAAGTGCGTGAAGACTTTCCGCCCGGACATCTTCGCCCGCGCAGTCGCGCTCGTGAAACCCGCCGCCATTTCCTCAGCAGCCTGAAACCATCCAACCAACATGAAGACCAATCCAACCACCGACACCGCACGCAACCTCACCCGCCGCAAATTCATCACCCGCAGCGCAGGCATGGCCGCACTGCTCGCCGGTCTGCCGAAGGGCTGGGTCGGCTCCACATTTGCCAGCGATGCGCCGGAGACCGCGGACATCAAGCTCGGCATCATCGCGCTGACGGACTGCTCGAGCATCGTCATGGCGCACGAAAAGGGGCTCTTCAAAAAATACGGTATCAACTCCACCGTGAGCAAAGGCGCGAGCTGGGCGGCAATCCGCGACTCGCTGAGCAACGGCGACATCCAGGCTACGCACATGCTCATCGGCATGCCCATCGCGAGCACGATGGGCCTCGGCGGCGCACCGAAAAAGCCGATGATCGTCCCGTGGATCATCAACCGCAATGGCCAGGCCATCACTTTGAAAAAGGAACTCATCGGCAAGGTCGCCGATGACCCGAAGGCGCTGAAGCCGCTCGCGGACGCGGCGAAGGCCAGCGGCACGCCGATGACTTTTGCGATGACGTTTCCGCCGGGAACGCACGCGATGTGGATGCGCTACTGGCTCGCCGCGGGCGGCATTCATCCCGGTGACGCCAGCGGCGCAAATGCGGACATCTCGCTCATCACCATCCCGCCGCCGCAGATGGTGGCGAACATGAAAGTCGGCAAGATGGACGGCTTCTGCGTGGGCGAGCCGTGGAATGCGCGTTCGATTGCCGACGAGATCGGTTTCACGGCGATCACCACGCAGGCGATGTGGAAGGATCACCCGGAAAAAGTGTGCGCGTTCACCGCGGAATTCGCGGAGAAGAATCCGAAGACGGTGAAGGCAATGCTCAAGGCTCTGCACGAGGCGAGCGTGTGGCTCGACAAGATGGAAAACCGCGAGGAGCAGGCGAAAGTCGTGAGCGCGGCCACCTACATCAACTGCCCGCCGGAGACGATCCTCGGGCGCCTGCAAGGCAAATACATCATGGGCGACGGGCGCAAACTCCGCGATCCGAACTACATGATCTTCAGCGATCGGAACTGCAACTACCCGCAGTTGAAATACGGCAAGTGGTGGCTCACGCAGCTCCGCCGATGGGGCTTCACCGAGGGTGCGCCCGACTACGAGGGCGTGGCAAAGCAGGTGATGCGCCCCGACATTTACGAGGAGGCGATGAAGGAAATCGGCTACGCACACGGCGGCGCGAGCGATGCGCCGGAGAGCTTGTTCGACGGCGCAACCTTTG
>JBDSAR010000516.1:0-1566 GCA_039922035.1 Chthoniobacteraceae bacterium | reverse complement strand
GCTGAGCCGCGATCTGAGCGATCCGAAGACGGCCATCGCGTGGCAGGACTTGCTCGATCTCGTGAAGCAGAACGAGATGCCGCCGAAGAAAAAGTCGCGTCCGCCGGCGGAGGAGCTGGCGAAATTCATCGGCGCGGTGGAGACGGCGCTCAAGCATGAGGCGGAGAAGGCGGGGCAGAAGGATCGCATCGCCATCCGGCGGCTCAGTCATACGGCGCTGGATAATACGGCGGCGGATTTGCTGGGCGTGAGTCTGCGGTTGTCGGAGGGATTGCCCTCGGACGTGGAGGTCGCGGGCTTTGACAACATGGCGGAGACACTCGGGCAGTCGGCGGAATTTCTCGCGCTGCTCCAGCGCAATGCGCGCCGTCTCGCGCAGGAGGCGATTGTGGAAGGGACGGACCCGCGTATCGAAACGCGCTTCGATATTTCGCAAATGAAGCCGGGCATCAAGGTGACCGTGCAGGATGGCGTCCTCGTTCTCTCGGGGAGCAAGAACCGGGGATTTACCGTCGAGCCGCGGAGTTTCACCGCGCCGAGCGCCGGGCTCTACCGCATCGAGATCACCGCTTATGAGCGCGGCAATCAGGACGAGTTGCGCGCCGCGGGAAAGACCTGGACGCACCCGGACACCAAAGATGGAAAGAGGCTGGCAGCGGTTTTGAAAAACCCGCTGCCTTCCGAGCGACCGCGCACGGTGGCGGTGATGGCACTCACTCCCGTGCAGCAGGCGGCCAAGGCCACCGGTGAATCCACCGGCGGGCGCCGCGTGGGCACGATTCAGGTGGAGGCGACGATGGGCATTTTCTCCACGGAATGCCTCCTCGAAGCAGGCGACAGCATTTTCATCTACGCGATCGACACGCCACGCATGCAGAACGCGGCGCTGGCTCTCGTGGACGGACGCGAGATGGTCGTCGGTGAAGCGCTTTACCTGAAACAAATCGGCATCAAAGGCCCGCTCATCGAAGCATGGCCGCCGCTCGCGCAGCAGTCGCTGCTCGGCGCGAAAGGTGCGAAGCCGGTGCTGCCGCTCACGCTCCACGGCGCGACGTTCACAGGTCTCCGCGCCTTTCTCACCCGCGCCTTCCGGCATCCGGTGAGTGACGAGATCGCGACGCGTTACGAGTCGCTTTTTCAGCGTGGGAAAAAGGAGGGACTCTCCGCGGAGGCCGCGATGCGCAATGTCGTCGAAGCCGTGCTCTGCTCGCCGCATCTCCTCTACAATCAGCCACTCGACGGCTCCGCCTCAGCCGGCCCGTGGGCGCTCGCGAGCCGGCTCTCCTATTTCCTTTGGAACTCGCCGCCCGATGACACGCTGCTCCAGCTCGCCGCGTCGGGCGAATTGCTCAAGCCCGCCGTGATCGAAGCGCAAGTGCGCCGGATGCTCGCGGACAAAAAAGTGGAGCGCTTCGTCACCGACTTCACCGGCCAATGGCTCGGCCTGCGCAAAGTCGGCGCGATGCTGCCCGATCCGAAATTGTATCCCGACTACGATCCCGTGCTGGAAGCCGCGATGCGGCGCGAGACCGAGGAATTGTTCCGCACAATCCTCGTGGAGAATCA
>JBDSAR010000515.1:0-4072 GCA_039922035.1 Chthoniobacteraceae bacterium | reverse complement strand
GCCCGCGAGACGGCGCGACGCCTTCAGAAGCTCGACTACGACGTGATTTTCAGCCCGGGCACCGAGCCGATCACCTACCTTTCCGCGAACATCAAAAAGCCCGTCGTCTTTTGGACTGACGCCCCGTTTGGCGCGATGCTGGACTATTATCCGTGGTACACGGGATTGAGTGAACGCCTCATCAGCGAGGGACTCGCCAGCGACACCGAAGCCCTGCGCCGCGCCACGCTCGGAATTTACAGCTCGGACTGGGCCGTGCGGATGGCGAAGGAGAAACATGGCGCCTCACCGTCGCAACTGGCCGTCGTGCCTTTCGGATCAAATCTCAAATCGTGGGTGGAAGCGCCCGAGGTGGACGCCCTCGTCACGCAACGTCTGACTCACCCTTGGCGCATCCTTTTCGTCGGAGTGGATTGGGAGCGCAAAGGCGCCGACACCGTGCTTGCCACAGTGACCGAACTGAATCGCCGTGGCTATCCCAGCGAAATGATCGTGGTCGGCTGCCAACCGCCCGCACGTCTCCTGCCCTTGCCCGAATTTGTGAAGCTCGAAGGCTTCATAGACAAACGCAGCGACGCGGGGCGGCGAAAAATGGCGGAACTTTATCGCTCCACGCTGCTCTTCTTCATGCCGTCCAATGCGGAGGCCTTCGGCGTCGTCTTCTGCGAAGCCAACGCACACGCCCTCCCATGCCTCGCCACCGCGACCGGGGGAATTCCAACGATCATCCATGATGGCCGCAATGGTCGCCTCCTCCCGCCCAATGCCGCGACCGAGGATTACGTGCGGGCGATCCTCGATGCGGTCGTGCCTGCAACCTATCGCGAACTTTGCGAAAACGCGCTTGCATCCTATGAGCAGCGGTTGAATTGGGAAGTCAGCGGGCGTCGGGTCATGGCCCTGCTTCGCGAAGCCGTCGCAAACGGGAAACAGTCCGAGACTTCCACCACCGCGGAGGCCTCAGCCGAATGCACAGCCAGCCTCCGATGAGCGCTCCGGATATTCGTTCCGATCACATTCAGCGGCTCGATGTTCTGCGCGGACTCGCGATCCTCGCCGTCTTCCTTTTTCACTTCCTCGGCACCATTTATCAGATGGATCACCTGCCGTGGCGCGGGTGGTGGCCGGATTGGTCGGCAGCGCCGGATCGCACGTTTCTCTGGCTGTTCCCATTCACCTTCGGCTGGGTCGGCGTGTCACTTTTCTTCGTCCTCAGCGGCTTCTGCATTCACCTCGCATTTCTTCGCAAGCCCGTCTTCTCGCTAGGCGCATTTTACCGCGCCCGCTTCTGGCGAATCTATCCGGCCTATGCGGTGGCCTTGCTTTTCTTCGCCGCACTCGGCTTCTCGAAGTTCTCCCGGCCGGAAACATGGGGCGATCTGGCGGCGCATCTCACGCTCACGCACAATTTTTTCCCATCCACGTACTACACCTTCAGTCCGGCATTCTGGAGCCTCGCAGTCGAGAGCCAGTTCTACCTCGCATTTCCGCTCTTCCTCGCGCTCCGCTCACGGCTTGGGATCGGGCGCACGCTTGTGGTCGCCGGTGTCGCTGCGCTGCTCCTTCGCCTCGGCATCGCCCTTTTTGTGCAGGCTTCGGATGCCTCGCTGAATGTCTGGCTCTACTCTACGCCGGTCCTGTGGTTCGACTGGATCCTCGGCGCCTATCTCGCGGAATGCAGCTTCCGGAAATGCGAACCGCGATTGCCGCGTCATCCGCTGGTGATCCCGCTCGTTGTCGGCGCGCTGATTCTTGCGGCGCTCTGCAAGCCGCTCACGCCGCTCCGCTTTCCCATCGCCTCGGTACTCTCCGCCCTCATCATGGCGCGCTATCTCCAAAATCGCAGTGCGCTCGCAAAGTGGGAGCGCGTCTGTGTCCCGCTGGGGCTCATTAGCTACTCATTTTACCTCTGGCATCAGCCGCTCATGGGTCGCGTAATGAAGTTGCTGCACCGGGCCGGCTTGCCGGAAACGCCGTGGCTCGTTTTCACCGTGGGACTCACTGCGACGCTCGCGATCATCGCAGCGCTCAGTTGGTTCCTGTACCGCCACGTCGAACTCCGATTCATCCGGCGCCCAAAGAAGATCGATCCTCCGAAGGTCGTCAGCTATGCTTGCTGATCCTTCCTCATTCGGCGTCGCAACCGCTCCTGCGCGCCTTCGACGCCCCGACAGACCCCGTGTGCTCTCACTCCTCGGCTCCCCGGAGTGCGATCAAGTTCCGTCATGAGCATCGAACCCCGAAGAGCGATATTTTTCGCCGTCGCCCTTCTCGCCGGATTGCTCGCGCAATTCAGCGTGAATGTGGTCGGCACCCTGCCGCTGGCGGAAATCGTTCTGCTGGTGTTTTGCGGGGCCGTCGTGGTTCACACCTCCGTCACACGCAAGCTCGCAGCGCCATTTTTCCGTGAGCCACTTTTTTTGATTCTTGTCGTCGCCCAGACGATCGCATTCGGCAGCTATATCGTTTCGGATGTCTGTCGCGGCACCTCGACGAACGACATGATCCGCGGCTGGAGTCGCATGATTTTCCTCGGCATGGACATCGTCGCGTTCGCCTACCTGTTCCGCGCACATGCGTCGTGCTTCATCTGGTCCACAGTGGGCCTGATGCTCGGTGGCGTGCTGGCCACAGCCATGGGAGGCGCGCAGTATGACGCGTATTGGAAGTTCGGATTTGGCGGCCCGGCCACGATCGCGACCTTCCTCATCATCCCATTCTTTGGCCGGGCCGTGGGCCTCGCGCTGATCGCCGCGCTGTCATTTCTGCATCTCAGCCTGGACTACCGGAGCACGGGCGGCGTGTGCCTGATCGCGGCGATGCTGCTCGGCGTGCAGATGCTTCCCCGCCAATTTCGCGTGCTGGTCCTCATCCCCGCGCTGGTCCTCGGCACGGCGCTCACATTCTGGATGAATGATCGCCAGCGCTTTGATGACGACGCGCGGGGAAGTCGCTCGACGGTGGAAAGGACCGCCATGATGGAGGCCGCATCGGAGGCCTTTTTTGAGTCGCCAATGATCGGGCAGGGCTCGTGGTTCAGCAATTCCCCGGTGATGGAAAACTTCCAGCTCCTGCGCAGCATGGGCGCGCGGCTCGCGGGCGTGCATGGCTATGCCATCGAGACCGAGGAGACCAATATCGCGATCCATTCGCAGCTCCTCGTCAGTATCGCGGAAGGCGGAATTTTCGGCGGAACCTTCTTCATTGTCTTCGGCGCGCTTCTCGCCTGGGCGCTCTGGTATTGCACAATTTCCCGGGCACCCGACTCGCGGACGCCCATCTTCGTTTTCACTCTCCTCAACGCGGTGTGGAATCTTCTGTTCAGCCCATTTTCGGGAGCGCACCGGATCGGCATCGCCCTCGGCTGCGGTCTCATTCTCCTGCTGTGGCGCGAGGCGGGCAGCCGGGCGACTGCCGAGGGTGAGGAGCCGGAGTTCGAAAACGAAGAGCCAGCCGAACTTCACGAAGCACGATTCATGACCACCTCAACGCACATGAAACCCTGATGGCTGCCGATCATCTTCTCGTCATCACCCCCACCTTGGGAGACTCGGAATTTCTCGACGCCTCGATCCAAGCCGTGCGCAATCTGTCCCTGCGGATCACGCACGTGATCTCCTGCCCGGCCCCAAAACTCGCGGCAATGAGGCAGCGCTTTCCGCACTGCATCGTGGTGCCGGACGCCGGACGCGAAGGCGCAATTTACGGCGCGCTGAACGCCGCGCTGGAGCAGGCGCCGAAGGATTGGGACTGGTTTACTTACATCAACGACGATGACGAGTTGACGCCGGGATTTGCGCAGATGGCACGACAGCATTTTCAGCGCGCGAATGCGGAGCCGGTGACCTACGGCGACGTGCGCGTGATCGTGGACGATGGCACACCGATATCGCTCATCACCACGGAGAAGACGCCTCGCTATTTTGCACCGCTGCTCCACCAAGGGATCAGCCCGCTGAATCAGCAGGGCATGCTCTTCCGCGCGGACGTGGTGCGGGAACTGAAGGGCTTCGACATGCGCTACCGGCTCTGCGCGGATCTGGATTTCTGGCTGCGCGCCTACGCGGCAGGC
>JBDSAR010000514.1:0-10764 GCA_039922035.1 Chthoniobacteraceae bacterium | reverse complement strand
AGGGGCCGCCATCGTAGGCGACGGTGAGCTTGATGCGTTCGAGCGCCTCAGCCATGCGCGATCACCCGAGCATCGCCTGCGAATCGAGCCAGCCCTGCAGGATGATCTGCGCGGCGACCTGATCGATCACGGCGCGGCTTTGCTTCACGTTCCTGCCTGCGTCGTGCAGGTAGCGCTGGGCGGCGACGGTGGTGAGGCGCTCGTCCCAGAGCTTCACGATGCAGGTCACTTTCTCGCGCAGCTTGTCGGCAAAGGCGCGCGTCTTTTCCGCGGCGGGGCCAGTGGTGCCATCCATGTTTTTCGGCAGGCCGATGATGATGTGGCTCACGTCCTTTTCCTTCGCGATCTGCGCGACGCGCCCGAGCGGATCGGCGGTGTCCTTCACGACGATCGTCTCGACGGGATGCGCGAGCATGCCGAGTTCATCCGAGACGGCGACGCCGATGCGTGCTTCGCCGAGATCAATGCCGAGGGCGCGTTTCATTGCAGCTCCGCCGGCACCTGGGCGACGAGGTGCTTGATGCGCTCGGCTTCGTGGCGGCTGCACACGAGCAGGGCGTCGGGCGTGTCCACAACGATGAGGTCGCTCACGCCGAGGAGCGCGATGCGTTTTTTTTGCGAGGAGAAAATGATGCTGCCTGTCGCATCGAGCGCGTTCACGGCGCAGTTGCCGACATTCCCTGCGCCGAGATCCGCGAGGTATTTGGCGACGGCGGTCCAGCTTCCCACGTCGTCCCAATCGAAGGCGCTCTCGACCATGAGGACGCGGCCCGCCTTTTCCATCACGGCGTAATCAATCGAGATTTTCGGGAGCGTGGGAAAGACGGTGCCGAGCATTTTTGCAAAGTCCTCGCCCGAGTGGAGGCGTGTCACAAAGGAGCTGAGTTCGGGCGCGTGGGTGCGCAGCGCGCGGAGGATTGCCGGGATCGTCCAGATGAACATGCCGGCGTTCCAGCGGAAGTTGCCCTGTCGCAAAAACTGTTCGGCAAGATCGGCGTTCGGTTTTTCGCGGAAGGATTTCACCTCATGCACCGCGGGGCCGCCGGACGCATCGGCCAGCGTGTGCGCGCTGCCGCACTCGATGTAGCCGAAGCCGGGGCAAGCCCACGTGGGCTGGATGCCGATGGTGACAAGTTCGCCGGTCTGCCGCGCGGCGGTCACGGCGGTCATGAGCGTCTTTTGAAAACTGGCGGTGTCCTTGATCAGATGATCCGCAGGCAGCACGATCATCGTCGCCTCCGTATCGCGCGCCGCGACCCAGCCCACGCCGAGTGCGATCGCCGCGGCGGTGTCGCGCTTTGCGGGCTCGGCGACGATGTTTTCCGCGGGCAGATTTTTGGCGAGTTCGCGGACGGCGGTCGCCTGATCGGCGTTCGTGAGGATGAGGATGTTCTTCGCGGGAACGAGACCGTCGAGGCGGCTGAGGGTGGATTCCAGCAGCGTCTCGCCGCCGAAGAGCGAAAGGAGCTGCTTCGGGCGCGACTTGCGGCTGAGCGGCCAGAAGCGCTCGCCGCTGCCGCCGGCGAGAATCAGAACATACAGGGAAGGGGACGTCATTGGCAGCGGTCTTAGCGGAAGATGCGCGACTGCACTAGGGAGATTTGCGGTTCTCTCGCGCCTCGGTGGACATTGAACGCCAGACACAAGGCTCGGAACTCGAAACCAGAAATGCAAAGGGCAGCCGGCGACACGTCGGGCGCCTTCCCATGGAACAGTCGGTGCTTTACACCCGAGGTAGAAACGAACATTTTCCCTATGAGCCACATGGAAACCGCCAAGCAAACCGACGTCCTCAACACCTCGCTCCTCGCCGTCACCCAGACCGCCGTCGGCTGCGGTCTCGGCCTGCTGCTCGGCGGAAAAATGAGCCGCGGCGCGCAAAAGGCGACGGCGTTTTCCCTGCTCGGCATCGGCGCTCTGCTCGCGCTCCCTGCGATCGTGGATGCGGTCGCGCACATGATCAGCGGTCCGGCCACAGAGCGCGGGGCAAAGAAGCGGCTCGACAGCATCCGCGACGACTCCGGCCTGCCGGACGATGCGGAAGTCTTCTGAGGCCTGAGAGTGGGGCATGGCAGACTGGCAGCGTCGTTTTGTCTTGCTGTCGCACTTCGCGCGAAAATGATTGCTCCACACGGACGAAGCAGCAAGCCTGCGGCGTGCGCCCGACAACGGGATTTTTTCACGACACTCCACTGAATGAAGAGCGGCGAACCCATCCATGTTCTGCTCGTCGAAGACAACCCCGGGGATGTCGCGCTGCTGAAAATCATGCTCGAGGAAGAATGCACGAGCGGCGTCCTGATCGAGGTGACCTCGCGTGTTTCCGAGGCGCTGGTGCGGCTGGACAAAGGCGGCATTGATGTCGTGCTGCTGGATCTGACGCTCCCTGATGCGTGCGGCACCGAGGCGCTCGAGATTCTGAAGGATCACATCTCACGCGTCCCAGTCATCGTCCAGACCGGGCTCGACGATGATGAGCTTGCGGTCAAGGCGATGCAGCTCGGCGCGCAGGACTACATTACCAAAGGCAAGCCGGATGGGCGGCTGCTCCTGCGCAGGATCCGGCAGGCCATTGAGCGCATCCGGACGGCGCGCGATCTGGCTGAGCAGAGGCGGCGGCTGGACGCGCTGCTCGAAAATGTCCCCGACCGCGTGTATTTCAAAAACCGCGACGGCACCTTCATCCAGGTGAACCCTGCGCTGGCGCAGCTTTACGGTTTCGCGAGTCCGGACCAGATCGTGGGAAAGACGGATGCGGATTTTTTCACCGCGGAGCACGCGCAGCAGGCGCTCTCCGACGAGGAGGCGGTCCTCCGGACGGGCAAGCCCATCATCGGGAAGATGGAAAAGGAAACCTTCCCGGACGGGCGCGCGACGTGGGCGCTCACCACGAAGATGCCGCTGCGGGATGAGTCTGGCGCGATCGTCGGCACTTTCGGCGTGTCGCGAGACATCACGGAACTCAAGACCGCGGAGATCGCGATGCGCGGAAGCGAGGAACGCTACCGGCGGCTGCTCGACTCGGTCACGGATTACGTGTACACTGTCGTGCTCTCGCAGGGGCTGGTGGTCTCGACCCAGCACGGCCCCGGCTGCCATGCGGTCACGGGATATTTGCCCGAGGAATTTGAGAACGACTCGATGCTCTGGCACCGGATCATTTTCCACGAAGATCGCGAGACCGTGGTGAACAGCGTGCATACGGCGGTGAAGGATGACGCAGCGTTCGAGATCGAGCACCGGATCACCCGCAAGGACGGCGCGGTCCGGTGGGTCCGCAACAAGCACGTGCCACGCCGCGATGCCGCCGGCCACATCGTCTTCTACGACGGCCTCATGTCCGACATCACGGACCGGAAGCGTGCCGACGAAGATCTGAGGGCCGCGCAGTCGCAGCTCATGCAGCTCGAAAAACTCCACTCCATCGGCCAGCTCGCCGCAGGCGTGGCGCACGAGGTGAAAAATCCGCTCCAGGTGATTCTCGTCGGCCTGCAGTACCTCAGCGACTCAGCGACCGCCTCGGACCGGCAGACACTCTCGGTCATCTCCGAGATGCACGATGCAGTGCAGCGCGCGGATGCGGTCGTGCAGGACCTCCTGGATTTCTCATCCCCGCGCGAACTCGGGATGCAGCCGCGCCCCATCAATGCGCTGCTCGAAAAGGCGCTCCGTTTTGTCCGGCATGATCTTTCAAAGGCCGGCGTCAAGGTCGTGACGAATTTCGCCGACAAGCTTCCGGACGCCCTTGTGGACGCGACAAAGATCGAGCAGGTCTTCGTGAACCTCTTCACGAATGCCTGCCATGCAATGCCGGCCGGCGGCACCCTTTCCGTCATCACCAGTGAAAAGGTCATGGGTTCAGCCGACACCCCGAGGCACGAAACTGGAGACCGCAGCGGCGTCCGTCTGCGGACCGGCGAGAAGGTCATCATCGTCGAGGTCCGCGACACGGGGACCGGCGTGGCGAAAGAAAAACTCGGCAGGATATTCGAGCCATTCTATACGACCAAGAGCACCGGCAAGGGCACGGGCCTCGGCCTCTCCGTGACTCAGAAGATCATGGATCTCCATCGCGGAAAAATAAGCATCGAAAACCATCCCGAGGGCGGCGTAATTGCGACCCTCACCCTGAAAGCAATCAAACCGGGCCAGACAGCCCCAAAGGACAGACCATGAGCAAAAAAAAGATACTCCTAGTTGACGATGAATCGGGTTTCACACGCCTGCTCCGCCTCACGCTCCCGGCGTATGACATCTGCGAGGAAAACAACCCGCTGAAGGCCGTGCAGACTGCGAAGGAATTCAAGCCCGACATGATTTTCCTCGACGTGATCATGCCCGAGGCCGATGGCGGCACGATCGCCGCACAGATCAAGGCCGAGCCGGCGCTGAGGAACGTGCCGATCGTGTTTCTCACCGCCATCGTGTCCAAGGGCGAGGCATCGTCGCGCCAGGAGATCGGCGGGTGCGAGTTCCTCGCAAAGCCCGTGAGCCGCGATCAGGTGGACGAGTGCATCCGGCGGCACCTCGGCTCTTGAGGAGGCAGTCTGAGATGGAGGAATCCCAGGCCGCCAAAGATCAGAATCGCGCGGAACTGCTGAAGTTCTTTGACCTGTCCACAGACATGCTCTGCATCGCGGACTTCGCCGGATACTTCACGCGGATCAACCCGGCCTGGCAGTCCACCCTCGGCCACACGATGGAGGAATTGTGCGCCGTCCCATACGTCGATTTCATCCACCCGGAAGATCGTGCCGGCACACTGGCGGAAGCGGCGCGGCTGACGGTGGGAATGGATACGGTCTCGTTTGAGAACCGATACCGGTGCAAGGACGGCTCCTACCGGTGGCTGCTCTGGCGGGCTCATGCGGATTTCGAGACCGGTCGCATCTACGCCGTGGCCCGCGACATCACGGAACGCAAGCGTGGCGAGGACACCCTGAGGACGACTGCCGCAGAACTTGCCCGCTCGAACGATGAACTCTCGCAGTTTGCATACATCGCCTCGCACGATCTGCAGGAACCCCTCCGCATGGTCGCGAGCTTCCTCCAGCTCCTGGAGAAACGCTACGAGGCCGTGCTCGACCCCGACGGAAGAAAGTTCATCCGCTTCGCCGTGGACGGAGCAAAGCGCATGCAGTCGCTCATCCAGGGCCTCCTCTCGCTTTCGCGTGTGCAGAGCCGTGCACAGCAGGCCACACCCACCGACTGTGCGAAAATCCTCCGCGACGTGATGGACGATCTGCAGATCGCCATCGCGGAGGCCGGGGCCACTGTCACCTGCGACAGTCTGCCGGTCGTGATGGCGGACACCGTCCAGATCGCCCAACTCTTCCAAAACCTCATCGACAACGCTCTCAAATTCCGCCGCAGCGATGCCACCCGGATTCATGTTGGCGCCATTCGCGGGGCCGATGAATGGGAATTTTCCGTGAGCGACAACGGCATCGGGATCGAGCCGCAGTACTTCGGCCGCATCTTCGGCATATTCCAGCGGCTCCACGGCGGAAGCGAAGTGCCTGGCACCGGCATCGGCCTTGCCATGTGCAAGAGAATCGTCGAACGGCACGCTGGCCGCATCCGTCTCGAGTCCACGCCTGGCCGGGGTACCACGTTTTTCTTTACGATTCCCGATAAGAAGTCCAGCGCATAAGGATGATCGGGGGGCACGGATATGGTACAAACGCGAAGATTTGAGATTTTGATTGTGGATGACAACATCGGGGACGTCGTGCTCACCAAGGAGGCGCTGGAGGCCGCCGACCGCGGGAACCATATCAGCGTCGCACGCGATGGCTGTGAGGCGCTCGACTTTCTCCGCCATGCCGGAAAATTTGCCAACGCCCCGAGGCCGAACCTGGTGCTGCTCGACATCAACATGCCGCGGAAAAACGGCTGCGAAGTCCTCCGGGAAATCCGGGGTGATGAGAAACTCAGGAACATCCCGGTGGTGATCTTCACCAGTTCCGAGGCCGAGGATGACATCTGCCGCGCATATGACTTGGGGGCGAACTGCTTCCTCACCAAGCCTGCGGATTTCGATGAGATGGTGCAGCTCGTCCAGACCACCAATGATTTCTGGGTCAATACCGTGAAGCTCCCGCGGCATTCCTGAGCTGGCCGAGCTAAGTGAATCGCCAAGCGTAATTGCATCGTTCTGATGACCGACATGAGCGAATTTAATCTGTGAATCTTTGGCTGCGTCGTCGTGACTCGGCATCGCTAATGCGTCGCTCTAACGGCCGCCCCCGTCCGTGGATACGGAGACTAAAAGCCTGTTGAAAAAGTGGCTCGCGCAAAGCCGCAAAGGAGGAGGCTTTTACAAAGAAAATTTTGCGTCTTTGCGTCTTTGCGCGAGCCTCCTTTGGTACTTTTTCAACATGCTCTAAAAGGCCGGCGTATCCTTGAATACTCTTCTCGCCTCGTTGATCTTGATCGCGTAGTTGATCCCTTGGATGTCGCTGCCGATATTCGTTCCATCATTCAAGACGGTCGCAGTTCCGAGCCCAAAAGTGCATATGCCGATGACCTGACCCATTTCGTCCAGAAGCGGTCCGCCGCTGTTTCCATGATTGATGAGGACACTAATCTGGAAACACTTGTTACCCCTGAACAGCCTGTCGTTATTGCTAATGTTACCTTTGGTGAAACTCTGAGTCCTTCCTTTCGGGGAACCGATGGTGGATGCTGTAGCACCGGTTTCCACCGTGTCGGAATTCGCGATTTTCAGCACAGGGTGCTCATTTAACTCGGCCTTCAGCAATGCGATGTCCGGGGTCTTCGACAGTTGGATCACCCTGGCTTCATATTCGAGATTGGCGGCGGTGCGGATTTTGATTCGGGTGGCACCCTCGACCACGTGATGATTCGTCAAGACGTAGCCACCCTTTTTGACGAAGAATCCGCTACCCAGACCGGCTTCGCCCAGAACAGTCACGCAGGCCGGTGCGCAGCGCTTGAAGATTTCCTGATCGGTCAGCTTACGCACGGACGCCGTCACATCGTGCTCCCTGCGGATGCGTCCTGCGTCTTCAAACATTCCGGCGATCTCGTAGTATTCCGCCGCTGAGTGGTAATCCTTCTTGCTTTCATTGCTTCTGGCGGCGGCTGTGGCGACACGGCGGACGTCTTCCGCAGCGTTGGCTTTCCTGAATAGATCAATTGCGCTGTCATAGCTGGCCGCCTGTTCCTGCTGTTTGCCCTGAACGATGAGAGTTTCCCTCGTGCTCACGAATTCCTTCACCCTCACGACTTCCCCGGCGAGCTTGGCATCCTTGTATATTGCCACCGCATCATCAAACTTTCCCTGGCTCTCCAGAAAAGCCCCCTGCTGCTTAACGGCATCTCTCTCCATGCGGGCGTCCTTATATCGGCGGTAAATCGCAAGAGCGTCGGAAAACTTCGCCTCCACCAAGAGGATGCGGGCCTTTGCATACTCTGTCAGTTGCTGATCCTTCATCGGCTGGAGCCGTTGCATCTGTGCCGGCTGGCCCGCCTTTTCGTAGAGAAAATATGCAAACAGGAAATCGCCATCGCTCTCACGCTGTTTTGCATAGAGCGGAATAATCCTTCTGATGTCGCCATCCTGCGCATAGGTCTCGTAGGTTTCCCAGGCCTCGGCATAGTTACCCGCTTCCTCAGCCACCTTTGCCTTGGCCATGCGGCTGTCCTTCTCGGTGAGAATTGACTTTAATGTCACTGACAGGTCTTCCGTGGCCTCGTGGTCACCGCATTCGGAACGCACTTTTTCCAGCGCCTTGAGGGCATCGTCATAGCGCTTCAACTGATGGTAGGCCACTGCCGTGGCATAGGCTTTCCCGGCGTTCTCCAGACGCGTGGATAGTTCACCCTGCATGCGACGCATGCTGTATGATCCCGGTTCGCAGGCGAGCCCGGCCGCCACGGCCTTCTGCGCTGCGTGGAGATTCTTGGCCTTCACATGTCTGTGCGCATCTTCGAGGTGGTGCTGGGCTTCGGCGGCCTTGGTCTTCACGGCGATCAATGCCGCATTCTGGGAGAAATTGACCGTCGCCATCCCCTGCATGCGCCGCGAGGCATATGCCATGACCATCTCGTTGATATCGAGCGCCTCGCCAAAGGCACCGGCTGTCAGCCGCTTGATGGCGAGTTGCTCGAGTAGCTTAAGTTCCGACACGAGGACCCCCTGTTTGTCCTCCATTGAAGCTCTGGCATTGGCAGCCAATTGATCAGCCTCCCTGCGGATCTGTTGCGCGCGCATCTGCCCGCTCGTATCGCTGGGCACCAGCCGATTAGGGCGATCGGCCAGGTCGGCATTCTTCTGCAGTCTCTTGATCTCGGCATTCACCTGCCCCTGCTGTCTGATGAGGAGTTGATAGCTCTGCATCGCTTCGGCCAGTCGTCCCAGGTGTGTCGAGATCTCCAGGCAAACGTCGCGCTCCCGATCCAGCAGGGAAACCTGAAACATGAGCTTCTGCGCCTCCTCAAACTGTCCCGTCCGCAGGGCCACAAACGCCTGCTCGCTCAGAATGCTGGGGTCTTTGCCGACCATGGCCACAGCGGAATCCGGCACATTCAAAGCAAAGGTTCTCCCTTTCGAATCGGTCGCCAGCAGGAAAATCTTCCGGGTTGCCACACGGTAGTCGGCAACGTGGAACCTCTCACCTTTGCGTCCCTGCCGATAGACGGAGGCATTGAAGATGAGCGGTTCGTCCCGGACCAGTTCCACCTCGTCGTTTGGCACGAATTGCGCGTTGGCTGTACAGACAGCGAGCATCATTCCAGCCGTCCTTATGATCATCGAAATCCAGTTTTTCATACTGTGCGTCTCCTTTTTTTTTGCCCACGAATGACTGGTCCGGGTAAACGGCGGATCGCTTTTACAGTCAATGACAAAACTGCCACATGGCCAATATCGGCTGACGGTGCGATTCTGGCGACCCGCTCCCGTTAGGCGCAGGATTTGCCGGTCCGTCCGTAGTCTGTGCTACTTCAGTGTCTGGATGAAAAGGACCAGCGACTCGATCTGGGAGTCGGTCAGCGCACCGGCGTAACTCGGCATAGCGTATTCGCCGCGCTCGTAGCCAGCGACGATTTTCGCAGGAGGATCGATGATGGATTCGCGGATGTAAGCGGCGTCGGCGACGCAGCGGCCCTTCTTTTTCTCCGCTGTGAAAAAGTCGCGCTCGATGCCGAAGAGACCCTTCCATGTGGGGCCGACGTGCGCCATGTCCTTGCCCTCCTGCGAGTGGCACGCGGCGCATCCGAACATCTGCGCGAGGCGGCGGCCTTCCTCGGCCGTGGCGGGCGCGGCGTTCTGCGTTGTCACAGCGCGTCGGGTGAGGTCCACGGTGATGTCGCCGAAGCCCTCGGCCTGCGGGTCGAATTTCGCCAGCTCGTAGGGCGTGGTATAGGCGTTGCCCTCGAACTTGATGGCGGCTGTGATGCGCGGCGGCGGGCTCTTGTTGACGCCGTTGATCGGGATGACGTCGCACTCCAGATTATCCGCCGTGGTGAGCGACCAGCCGACGCGGAGTTGCTGCACGGGCTGCATGCCGGGCACGCCGATGAAGACGCTGCGCGCGTCCTTGGAAACATACGCGCTACTCGCGGCGAAGTAGTCCTGGCCGGGCTTGCCGTCCTCTTTGAAAAGCCCGGAGCCATATTTGAAAGTGCGGATGTAGTGGAAGGTGGCGAGTGAGTAGCTCGCGGGATCAGCCGCTTTCTTCGCGTCGAGCGGCACGTCGAAGCGCAGCAGCACGCCCTTGTCCATCGGCACGATCGCGCGCGGCAGTGTGGAAGGCACGCCGGTGGTGCGCACGCGACCGAGGCCGCTGATGCGTGTGGACGTGGTGCCCCAGCCGACGATTTGAAAACCCGCGACGTAGAGCTGGCCGTCGGCGGGATTCACGGAGCCGTTGAGAGGCGGGAACTCGAATGCGCTCGTGATGCTCGTGACGGCGGCCTGCGGCTTCGCGGTGCGGTTGTTCAGCAGCACGCGGAAAAGCTCGGGCCGGTTGAAGCCGATGTGGACGAGCGAGTCGTTGAGCGCGCCCATCTTCGCGCCGAAGAGCCAGACCTGCGAGATGGCGGAGGCATTCACCGCGTGCGGAATCCACGTGAGCGGGTCGGCGATGGGCGCGGGATATTTTTCCTTCGGCTGCAGGTCGCTGAGGAACCCGTGATACTCGCCGTCGCGCACGATGTAGAGCGGCGTGCTGGGCACATACTGCCCCTCCTGGTCCGCGGCGGTGACGAGGCCGGTGCGGATGTTCACGCCGATGTTCGGCTGGCGGAATCCGTAGCCGAGCACGGTGGCCTTGCTGCCGTCGGCAGCAATGCGGAGCACGGATCCGTTGTGCTTGCCGAGCGTGGTGGCCTGCTGCCCACCCTTCGCGATCACGAATTCTCCGTTGGGCGCGAGACGCACGCTGCTGGGGAATTCGCGCATGTCGGCGGTCTGCGCGAAGGCGTTCGAGAAAAGCTCATGCACGTCGGCCTCGCCAGTGCCGCGTGTGTCACGCAGGCGCCAGATGCCATTGCGATCGAAGACGTAGATCTGCTCGTCGCGAATCGCGAGTGACATCGGCTCGTGCAGCCCGGAGGCAAAGCGACGCCAGCGCACGGCGCCGCCCTTTTCACCGAGGCCACGGATGAACCACACGTCGCCATCGAGCGTGACGCCGACGCCCGTGCCGTCCTTGAGGAACTGAATGTCGCCGATGCGCACGTCGCGCTTCCACGGGTTGTCGAGCGGGAGCGCGATGTCGTCCACGACGTAGGCGT
>JBDSAR010000513.1:0-12627 GCA_039922035.1 Chthoniobacteraceae bacterium | reverse complement strand
GCGTTTTGCTGCCGTCGGAGCTGTCCGCACGCTGCGGCGATGTCATGGCCCTTCTCGCGGCGGATTGTCGCGGGGATGCGCGCGCGATCGAGCACGTCCATGAAGGCATCCTGCCGCGCTTCGCTCGGGCGCTTCCATTCGAGGCCCTCGACGGAGTTGTAGGGGATGCAGTTCACCTTTGCGCGCACCTGCTTCGCGACGCGGGCGAGGTCGGCGGCGTGCGCGGGTTCGTCGTTCACTCCTTCGATGAGGATGTATTCGAAGGTGATGTGCTGCTTCTTTTTTGAGGCGTGGTAGGCGCAGGCGTCGAGCAGTTCGGCGAGCGGGAACTTGCGGTTTACGGGCATGATCTGGCCGCGCACTTCGTCCGTTGCGCCGTGGAGCGAGATCGCGAGGCGGATCTGCCGCGGCTGGTCGGCGAGCTGGCGGATCTGCGGGGCGAGGCCGCTGGTGGAGACGGTGATGTGCCGCGCGCCGAGGCCGATGCCCCACGGGGAATTGATGATGTCGATCGCGCGCATGAGGTTCGCGAAATTTGCGAGCGGCTCGCCCATGCCCATGAAGACGAGGTTGCTCACGCGTTCGCTGGAGAGACGCTCGGCCTCGATGAGCTGGCCGGCGATTTCGCCGGGCGAGAGATTGCGCGAGAAGCCATCGAGCCCGCTCGCGCAAAATTTGCACCCATACGCGCAGCCGACCTGCGTGCTCACGCAGAGCGTGCGCCGGTCGCTCGCCTCGCCGTAGAGCGCGGGCGACGCGGGGATGAGCACGCTTTCGATGAGCGCGCCCTGCGTTTCGTTCCCCGTCGGCGGAAGGCGGAAGAGATATTTGCGCGTGGTATCCTCGCTGCCGAGCGTGCGGAGATTTTCCAGCCGGAGAAAGGTGAATGCCTCGGCGAGGTCGGCGCGCAGCGCTGCGGGCAGATCGCTCATGTCGGCAAAGGACGTGACGCGCTTTTCGTAGAGCCAGCGGAGGACTTGCCCGGCGCGATACTTCGGCTGCCCGCGCTCCGCCAGCGCGGCCTCGATCTCGGCGGGGTCGAGACTTTGGATGGCTTGCTTTTGCGACGCTTCGGGCATTTGCACACACATGGCCCACGAGTGGCCGTGCGCCAAGCGGAGAGTGTCGGCCGTGCTGCGCGCTTGCCACGCACGGCGCGCCACATAGTCTGCGCGGCCTTCATGTATTCCACCCACGAGATTTTTTCCCGCATGCCCGCGTCTGCCTCGACGCAGCTTTTCTCCCACCTCAACGACAATGAGAAGCCGCTGATGAAGGCGACCATTGAGAGCCTCTCCAAACAGCGCAAGCAGCGCCCCGTTTTCGTCGAGCGGAAGCCGAAGGCGGAACGCTTTGCGTGGCTGAGCGATGCGCTCGGGCGCAAGCAGAACGAAGGTGTCGCCGCACACCTGCTGCAAATCTGGCTCGTCGGGACGCAGAAGCAGTTGCTTTGCGATTTCCTCGACGGCCTGGGGATCGCGCACGACGAGCACGGCACCGTGGAGGAACTTCCCGCTGCGCCGGAAAAGGCGAAGCTCGCGGAAGTGGTGAACACGTTGCTGGCAAAGCACGACCCCGCGGTCGTCGCGGTCTATCTCCACGCCTTTCTCGCGACCAGCGACTCGGACTGGACGGCACTCGACGAACTGCTCGCCGAGGACGCGCGTCTGAAGCTCGGCTAGCAGCGCACTGCGCTGAAACGCGCCGCACAGCATGCAACCGCTGCTCGAACATTTCGGCGTGGCCGTGGGTGCGATCACCGGTGCGCTTGCTGCGCGCGGCAAGCGCGTGGATCTGTTCGGCGTGCTCGTGCTCGCGCTCGTGACGGCCTTCGGCGGGGGCACGATTCGCGACCTCACGCTCGGCCAGCATCCGATCTTCTGGGTGCGCGATGGGAGCTTCGTCATCACTGCGACTGCCGCGGGATTGATCACCTTTTTCATCGCTCGCATCCGGGAAATTCCGCGCAACGTGCTGCTGATTGCGGATGCACTGGCCCTCGCATTCTTCACCGTGCTCGGTGCGGAAAAGGCGCTCGCGTGCAACGTCGCGCCGCAGATCGCCGTGGCGATGGGCGTGATCACCGGCGTTGCCGGCGGCATGTGTCGCGATGCGCTCCTGAGCGAAATCCCGCTCGTGTTTCGCCGCGAGATCCACCTTTACGCGACAGCGTCCGCGATTGGTGCGGGATTTTTTGTCGTCATGCGCCACTGGCTTCCGGACCGCACGGCGGCGCTCGTCGCAGGCACATTGATCACCCTCGCGCTCAGACTTGCGGGCATCCGCTGGCGACTAGGGCTGCCCGAATTCGACGAGCCGTCGCGCGACGAAATCCCGCGGCCCTGACGCTTTTCGTTGCGCGAGCCGCGGCACTCGCGCTAGCTCCACTGCATGGCAAACGTCGTTTTTCTGTGGCACATGCACCAACCGTATTACGTGAATCCCACGTCGAAGGTGGCGATGATGCCGTGGGTGAGATTGCACGCGGTGAAGGGCTACCTCGACATGATTAGCGTGCTCGCGGACTTCCCGGAGGTGCATGTGAACTTCAACCTGACGCCCGTCCTCATGTTGCAGATCGAGGAACTCGTGCAGGGAAAAATCCGCGACCTGTGGCTCGACTGGTCACGCAAGCCGGCGGCGGATCTCGACGAGAATGAGCGGCTCGCGATCCTCGAAAACTTCTTCAAAATCCAGCACGACAATCTGCTCAAGCCATACCCGCGCTACGCGGAGCTTTACGCCAAGCGGGGTGCGAATTTCCAGCGCGACCGCGTGCGCGCCGAGCTGCGGCACTGGAATGCGGACGAGTTCCGCGATCTGCAGGTGTGGTACAACCTTGCGTGGTGCGGCTTCACCGCGACACGGCTCTATCCAGAGCTGGCGGAGATGAAGCGCAAGGGCCGCAATTTTTCCGAGGCGGAGAAACTGCGCGTGCTCGTCATCCACATGGAAATCCTCGCCGGCCTCCCGCAGCTTTACGCGGCCGCCGAGGCCCGCGGACAGGTGGAGCTGACGACCACGCCGTTCTTCCACCCGATCCTGCCGCTGGTGTACGACAGTGATTTCGCCGAGCGCTCCATGCCGGGCCGCGCGCTGCCGCGGCGTTTCCACTGGCCGCAGGATGCGCAGGCGCAGCTCGACCTCGCCGTCGCGCAGCACACGCGGATGTTTGGCCGTGCGCCGCGCGGGCTGTGGCCGAGCGAGGGCAGCATCGCGCCGGAACTCGTGCCGCTGATAGAAAAGGCCGGCATCAGATATTTCTGCTCGGACGAGGAGAACCTTTTCAATTCGCTCCGGCGGGAGGGCACCCACGCGGATCACCTCGAACTTTTCCAAGGCTGGCGCGTCGAGCACGAGGGCTCATCGGTAAACGCGGTCTTCCGCGAAAAGCCGCTGAGCGATTTCGTCGGCTTCATGGCCTCACGCAACGACCCTCGGGATTCCGCCGAGCACTTGCTCTCGCACATCCGGCACATCGCGGATCACATCCGGAGCGACACCGGTCTGATTCCCATCATCCTGGACGGCGAGAATGCGTGGGAGACGTTCAAGGACGGCGGCGAGACGTTCCTGCGCGAGTTGTACCGCGGGCTGTCGAAGGGCGGCGACCGGCTTCGCAGTTGCACGATCGAAAACTACCTTCAGCGCTGCCCGCCCCGGAACACGCTGAACAAGCTCTGGTCGGGCTCGTGGATTTACAGCAACTTCGACATCTGGATCGGCGAGGATGAGGAAAATCGCGCGTGGGATTTGCTCGGAGTCACGCGCCGTTTTCTCGAGGGAAAACTGCCCTCGCTCGCGCCTGCTCAGCGCGAGGCGGCGCTGCTCGAGGTGTATGCCGCCGAGGGCAGCGACTGGTTCTGGTGGTATGGGCCGGACTTCACAACGGAGTGCGATGTGTTCTTCGACGAGCTGTTCCGTCAGCACCTGAAGAATGTCTATTCCATCTGCGGCGAGAATTTCCCGCCGGAGCTGGATCGGACTGTCCTGAGCGCGGAGACCGCAGCGCTTTACGCGCCGCCGCGCCATCAGTTCACGCCCATCATCAATGGCCGGATCACGCCGTTCTACGAATGGGTCGGCTCGGGGGTTTACCTCGCTGGCAGCGAGCAGGGCGCGATGTTTCGCGATGACCGCTTCGTTCGCGTGCTGCGCTTCGGGTGCGACACGCGGGGGCTGCACATCCGTCTCGACCTGCGACGCTCCGGCGAATTCTCCGTGAGCGTCGTCCTGCATCAGCCGGAAGGCGTGCTCGCGCAATCGCCTTCGGCGAAGCGGGGCACCAGCGGAAAAATCAAGGTGAGCGGGCGCAATGGCGCAGACATTGAGGCAGGTGAATTCGCATCGGATGAAATCGTCGAGCTGACCGTGCCGTTTTCCGCGCTCGGTGTGGAGGCAGGTGTGGAGCTGCAATTTCAGGTGAAGATCTCCGAGAAGGGGATCGAGCGTGAATGCTACCCGGAGAATTCGCCGTTCGAACTCCGTGTGCCCGGTGCCGAGAGCGCGCTGGCGGAGTGGGTCGTGTGATTCCTTGGCAGAAGCGCTCAGACTCCCTCTTGCCCGGGCCGATTGCGTCCTGCGGCTTCAGCATCCACGCCCTCGGGCACCCAGATTGCTCCGAGTGAGCGCCGGCCATCGGGGTGGAAATGCAGCGGCAGGACGGAGCAGTTCGGCACGGTGAAGCCGCGGAAAAAATGGAAGAACTGACGCATTGCCGATGCATCAATGACGATCGGGCGTGAGAGGTTCAGCCACGCGAGCGCATCCATCATGCGTCCGTGGCAGAAGATGAACGTCCTTTTTTCCGGGCGTTTGCCGAGGCGGTGCAGCGCATCGGCAGCACGGGCGATGAAACCGGCGAAGGACTCCGCGTTCGGCGCGGCATGGTCCGGATCGCAGCGCTCCCAATACGCATCGGCAAGTGCGTTCCTTTCGTCCTGAGTGGTGCTCACGCAGAGCGCGGGGTCGAGGTATTGCACCTCCTGCACGGGCCATTCCTCGACGCGCGCCTTCGGGAATCGCCGGACGGCAAACTCCGCCGTCTGCTTCGCGCGGACGTAGGGTGAGACGATGATCAGATCGGGTTCCACAGGCAGCACCGCTGCAAATTGTTCGGCCTGACGAAATCCGAGTTCGCTCAGCGGGTAGGAGGAAGCCTCGACGGTTCGCGCGCCGGCATTTGCAACGCTCTCCGCGTGGCGGATGAACCACGCCTCGCGATGGCTACTTGCCTGCATCCGACCCCAGTTTTTCAAAGCGCCCGGCAAAGACAAGCATCACGCCGCCGAGAGCCGCGAAGCCGCCCGCATACAGCCAGCGCGCGAGCATGTAGCGCTGGTATTTCGACTGCGGATCGTCGCGCCGCTGCTCGGCGTCCGACTTCCCGCCGAGCGCATGCACGGTGCCGGTGCGCATCGCGTCCACGGCCGTCCAGCCGTAAAACATCGCGACGGCGAAGCAGATGATCGCAAAAAATCGCACGCGTCAGATCAGGCCGAGCTTCATCTTTCCGGCCTCGGAAATCATCGCCTGGTTCCACGCCGGATCCCACACGAGTTCCACCGCCGCTTCGCCGACGCCGGGCACGCTTTCGATTTTCGCGCGCGCCTCCGCCGCGATGGTCGGGCCCATGCCGCAGCCGGGCGCGGTGAGCGTCATCTTCACGTTCACTTTCGCGGGCGTGCCCTCCGACTGCTCGACGGTGCAGTCGTACACGAGCCCGAGGTCCACGATGTTCACGGGAATCTCCGGGTCGTAGCACGTGCGGAGCTGCTGCCATACGGACTGCTCGTCCACTTTCTCAGTGCTCGCCGCCGCCTCTGGGGCTTTCGCCTCGACGGTGATTCCAAGCGCGTCGGCATTCGCATCGGTGATGCGCGCGAGCCCCTGGTCGGTCGCGATGGTGAAGCTGCCGCCCAGCGCCTGCGTGACGGTGACCATCGTGTCCTTTGCGATGGTGAACGTCTCGCCGCTCGGGATGCGGATTGCCTCGCAATCACGCGTGAGAATTTTCGGTCCTGTGTGGTCTTCCATGAAATTACTGGTCGGCTTTTGGTTTCAAAATCACGCGCACGGTTTTCGGCGCGGAGTTCTGGGCGGGGGAAAAACTGTCCATCAGCGTCGGCGCATTCGCCGGTGGTTGGGCTGCCGCGGGCTTTGGCGCAGGCGCACCGGACAGCGCCTGCCGCAGCGCGCCCTCAACGAGCTGCGCGCAGTGGATGCGCATCGGGGGCAGGGGGCCGAGTTCCGCGCTCAGCGCCTGCCCGTCCATCGCCATCGCCTCCTCGGGCGTCTTCCCTTGGATGAGCTGCGTCGCAAGGCTCGCGACCGCGATGGCCGTCTCGCAGCCGAAGGTCTGGAACGTCGCGCGATCGATCACCTTCTTCCCGCCCTCGTCGCGGAACTTGATCCACATCCGCAGCATGTCGCCGCAGTCCGCGCTGCCCGCCGTGCCGACCGCGTCCGCATTTTGCATCTCGCCGAGATTCTTCGGTTCGCCGATTGCGGCTTCGATTTTCTGCTGAAGGTCATCACTCATCGTCGTCATTCGAGTTCGTAGCGCGGGATGTTTGCATCCACGTCGCAGCTCCACGCATCAATGCCGCCACGCAGCACGCGCACATTTTCCAGCCCGTGCCCGATGAAATACGCCGCCGCATCCATGCTCTTGACGCCGTGGTGACACACGAAAATGAGCAGTTCATCCTTTGGGAGTCCGCCGAGCGAATGCATCAGATCCTGCGTAAAAAAGGTACTGCCCTCAATGTGCGTCGCGTCCCATTCCTCGCGCGCACGCACGTCGATCAGCCGCGCCTTGCCCGCCTTCGCCAACTCTGCCGCATCCGTCGGCGCCACCTGCATTTTCGCATCCGCATCGTGTGCGGTGAGGATCGTCTGCACCACTTCGTCCACCGCGAGGTTGTTGTTCCGGGCGCACACCTGCGCGAGCGTTTCGCTGGGATTGAACCCGCAACTCGAGCACCCGCCGATGTGGTAGCTGCGGAACAGCGCGCGCTGCGCACCCGGAAAGTGCGAGAGCAGTTCGCCCATCGTGGTCTGTGGATCAATCGTAGCGGTCATCGGACGCCGAACGTAATGCGTGCATCCCGCGATGGCAACCGCCGCCGCTTCCTATCAGATTTGGCCGTCAGAAGCCCGCGCTACTCCGCCTTGTTCAGGCGCGCGTCGTCCTTCTCCACGCCATTGTTCCAGTACGCCTGCATCTCAGCGGGCGAGGGGACTTTCAGCGGTCGCACGATGCGGAAGCCGAGGAACTGCGCGTCGGTGTGGTACCAGATGCTCTTCGGGAGCTGGGGATCCTGGCGCTTCCATTCTGCGGATGACGCCTTGCGCACCGCGGCGCGGAGCTTGGTGGCGTCGTCATCATCCCATGAGCCGCCTCGGGCGGTGTGCGGGTAGGGCTTGGTCGCCTTGTTCCACGGGTTCGCGGCGGGTGAGGTCTTGTAGAATTCGGGATCGTATTGATCGAGCGTCCATTCGTTCACGTTGCCGAGGATGTCGAAGAGGCCCCACGGGTTCGGCTTCTTCTTGCCGACCTTCTGATACTTGAAGTCGCTGTTCTTGCCCCACCAGCAGTACGTGCTCATCTGCGATGCATCATCGCCCCAGAAGTATGCCGTCGTCGTGCCAGCGCGCGCGGCGTATTCCCATTCGGCCTCGGTGGGCAGGCGGTAAAAGTGGCCCGTCTTTGCGCTCAGCCACTGGCAGTATTTGTTCGCCGCATGCTGGGTCATCGAGATCGCCGGGAAGCCGTCCGTGCCCATGCCGAAGCTCATCTCGACATACGGCTGCGTCGGGTGCGAGACGGCGTCGGTGATCTTGTTCAGGTCGGCGCTGAGGTTTTTCGTCGCGCGCGCCTTTTTCTCCTCCTCGGGATACATGAAGAGCTGGAATTCATTCCACGTGACTTCCTTCGCCTCCATCCAGAATGGCGCGATCTCCACTTCCTTCTGCGGCCCTTCGTCTGCGGCGCGGCCCTTCTCATTCTCGGGACTGCCCATCTTGAATTTCCCGCCGGGGATCGGCACCATGTCGTAGGTCACCTCGGTGCCGGGGATCGTCGCGCTGTACGCCTTCATCTCCGACTCGGCTTTTTCCTTCGATGTCTCCGAGATGCGCTTCGCAATCTCCGCGACCACGAGAGACTCGGCGGCGTTGTCCACCTTTGCCTCCTTTTTGCGGGCGATCAGAGTCACGCCATCAGGCCACTTCGCGCCTTCGTTGATCCACGTCTTCAGGGTCTCCGCGTCGGCCTTCGAGAGTCGCGCGCTGGATCCCTTTTTGATCTCATCCAAAGGCGGCATCAGCTTGTCATCGTCATCCGGGAGCTGGGTCGTCGTGTAGGTCTTGCTCTTCGCCGCGTCGCCCGGGACGATCGTCTTGCCGCGGATCGCCTTCGCCTTCGTGTCCAGTTCCACGCTCGTGTCGCCTTTTTCCACCGCGCTCGCCTTCGGGTTGTGGCAGCGCACGCAGTTGTATTCGAGGATCGGTTGCACGTCCTTCACGAAGTCCACCGCGGCGGTGGCGAGCGTGGGAATGGCGATCATCAGGGACAGGATGGCGGGAGTCGTTGGTTTCATGGAAGTGGCTTTGGTGATTCGGAGAGTATTCGCCCACATTTCCCTTCTTGGGAAAAAACGGGGCGCTCTCCATGTCCGAGGCGGCGAAGCGGATCAATACCATTCCATTGGGAATCCCTTCGTGAAATTCCTTCTTTCGCGCGTCGAATTCAGGATATGGGAATCGCGAGATGGAAATCATCAAGACCAAGAACGGCCTGCGCATGAGCCAGCACGGGACCGTCATCACCGAGTTGCGCACTTCGGCGGGACCGACCGACAGTGTGGCCGACATCCTCGCGGGCCTCATCTGCGTGCTGCGACCGGAAGGGCGCGTCGGCGTGCTGGGTTTTGCCGGCGGGGGAATGCAGGCGCCGCTGTGCGCGCTCGGTGTCGAGACCGTCATGCATGCCGTGGATCTCGATCGGATGGGCTACGATCTCTTTCGCTGGCATTGCCCGGAATGGGTTCGGCGTGTGAAATGGAAAAGAGCCGATGCGGTGAAGTGGCTCCGTGCGCAACCGGCGGATTTCGACCTGCTCGTCGAGGATCTCTCCATCCCGAGCGAAGGCGATGTTTTCAAACCCGCCATCACCTGGGATGTCCTGCCTCCGCTGATCCGCGATCGGCTCGCGCCCGGCGGCATCGCGGTCTTCAATCTCATGCCACCGCCCGGCGGTGTCTGGCTGCGCGAACGGGACCGGATGGCCCGCATGTTCGGCGCGGCGCGGCTGGTGAGCTTCGACGATTTTACGAATCACATCCTCGTCGCCGGGAAATCCGTTCCGCCCGCGCGCGAACTTGGCAAGGCGCTGCGCCACGCGCTTCGCACCATCGGATCGGTGCAGGCGGAGCGAATCCGCCTGCGGACGATTTGAGTCCCGTCGCGCGACATCGTGTGGAAAGCGCCGGGGGCCGGAAAGCTTCTTGCCGCAACCAGTCGTGCCGCTACGGTCACCGCCGTTCCCTTTCCCCGAATCCCCAACCCGAAACCCGCAAACCAGAAAGGGAATCATGCAACCGATCCACACGTATAACGTAGTTCCGAAACTCCCGGCCCAACTTGAACCGCTGAGGAGACTCGCGGTGAACCTCTGGTGGACGTGGGAGCCCACGGCGAGGGGACTTTTTCGCCAGGTGGATTCGGACATTTGGCATTCGACGAATCACAATCCCGTCCGGCTGCTCCAGCTTTGCCGCCAGGCGCGTCTGGAAGAGATGGCGAAGAATGATGACTTTCTGCGCGAGATGAAGGGCGTGCTCGTGAAATTCGATGCCTACATGAGCCGCAAGGACACATGGGGAAAGACGCGCATGGGTTCGGCGTTCAGCGGGCCGGTGGCGTATTTCTCGGCGGAGTTCGGATTCCACGAATCGTTCCCGAATTACTCGGGTGGCCTTGGCATTCTCTCGGGCGATCATTGCAAGTCGGCGAGCGATCTCGATCTGCCGTTCGTCGCGGTGTCGCTGCTCTACCGGCACGGTTATTTCAAGCAGCAGATCAACAAGGAAGGCTGGCAGGAAAGCCTCGCGCTGAACCAGAATTTCTCGCACCTCGCCGTCCAACCGGTGCTGGATGCGGAGAAGCATCATCTGACGCTCGGGGTGAAAATCCTGGACCGATGGGTGCGCGTGCGCGTGTGGCAGCTCGCGGTCGGTCGCATCATTCTTTACCTGCTCGATACGAATGTGCCCGAGAATGCGCCGGAGGATCGCGACATCACTTCGCAGCTTTACGGCGGCGATCACGAGATGCGCATCAAGCAGGAGATCATCCTCGGCATGGGTGGCATCCACGCGCTGAATGCGATCGGCATCAAGCCGGCGGTCTATCACCTGAATGAGGGCCATGCGGCGTTCATCTCGCTGGAAAGGATTCGCCGGCGCGTGCAGGACGACGGGCTGGATTTTTACAGCGCACTGCAGGCGACCGCGTCGGGCAATGTCTTCACCACGCATACGCCGGTGCCTGCGGGCAACGACGCGTTCCCGCTCGATCTGATGCGGACGTATTTCGGCGATTATCCCGCCTCGGTGAAGATTGATTTCGAGACCTTCATGAGCTTCGGCCAGTCGCGCGTGGATCCGAAGGAGCCCTTCAGCATGACGATCCTCGCGCTGCGCACGAGCCGCCATGCGAACGGTGTCTCCAAACTGCACGGGCACGTGTCGCAGGGACTGTGGAAGGACGTGTGGAGCGGCGTGCCCCAGGAGGAGGTGCCCATCACGAGCGTGACGAATGGCATCCACACGAAGACGTGGATGGCGCCGGATTTCATCCGGCTGTACGACAAGTATCTGCCCGGCTGGGAGGAGCAGCTCACGGACAAGGATTTCTGGCGCAAGGTGCAGGACATACCCGACGAGGATCTGTGGGAGACGCATCAGCGGCAGAAAAGGCGCACGCTGGAATTCATCCGCGAACGCACGCGCGTGCAGTGGAAGCGCACGGGCGACACGCCGGACAAGATCCGCACGATCTCGCACATGCTGAACCCGGAGATCCTCACGATCGGGTTCGCCCGGCGCTTTGCGACCTACAAGCGCGCGACGCTGCTATTCAACGACCGCGAGCGGCTCGCCAAGCTGATGAACAACGCGGAGCACCCGGTGCAGTTTGTCTTCGCGGGCAAGGCGCATCCGAAGGATGAGCCGGGGAAGAAGTTCATCCAGGACGTCTATAAGTACAGCCGTCTGCCCGAGTTCGAGGGGCGCATCATTTTCATCGAGGACTACGATCACTACGTCGGCCGCCGGCTGTATCAGGGCGTGGATCTCTGGCTGAACAATCCGCGCCGTCCGCTCGAGGCGAGCGGTACGAGCGGCATGAAGCTCCCGCCCAGCGGCGGCCTGAATCTCAGTGTGCTCGACGGCTGGTGGTGCGAGGCGCACACCGGCAAGAACGGCTGGGCGATCGGCCCGGAGATTCCCGAGAGCACGATCCCGCCGGAGCCGCACTACGAGGACGATGTGGATGTCCACAGCCTCTTCCACGTGCTCGAGACGCAGATTCTGCCCCTCTATTACGCGAAGCCCGACGGACGCCTGCCGCTCGCGTGGATCAATCTCATGCGCGAGTCCATCCGCACGATCGTCCCCGTCTTCAACACGCACCGCATGGTGAAGGAATACTCGCAGCGTCTTTACGCACCCGCCGCCGCGGCGCACGCGACGCTCATCGCGAACTCGTATGAAAAGGCCGTGGAGCTTGCGCGCTGGAAGGACAACATCCGCCGCGACTGGCCGCACGTGAAGCTGGCCGATGTCGCCATCCACACGGGCAACGGAACGAACGTCGCCGTCGGCGACGCCGTCGAAGTCAGCGTGCGCGTCGCGCTTGGGCCGATTGCGCCGGAGTTCGTGCGCGTGCAGGCATTCGTCGGGGAAACGACCAACGGTCAGATCAGCCACCCGGCGACGATCGACCTCAAGCAGGTCGAGACACTCGGGAAAGGTGCGTTTCGTTTCGCCGGCGAGATCCCGACGCACGAGAGCGGCAGCTACGGCCTGAATGTGCGCGTCATCCCCACGCACCCGAACCTGATCCAGGAGCATGAGCTGCGGCTTATCACCTGGGCGCACTGAACGTCGGCAGCGAACGCTGCAAAACAATTCAAGATTGGCATCCACGCCGCGGCACTGCGGGTGTGCACCTCGCGGCAAGGAGAGGGGTTGCTAAAGTGTTGGACGTTCCCGAGGACGGTAAAACGAACCCGCCGTCCGGCGACTGACATTCGTTGAAAGGCACCTGCCAATCGCCAAATGACACCTGTCTGTCGTCGTTCGACACCTGTCAATCGCCGTCCGACATCTGTCAATCGTCGTCCGACAACTGGCAATCGCCGTCAGCAACTGGAAATCGCCGTCCGACACCTGTCAATCGCCGTCCGACACCTGTCAATCGCCGTCCGACACCTGTCGTTCGCCGTCCGACATCTGTCATTCGCCGTCCGACATCTGTCATTCACCGTCCGACAACTGGCAATCGCCGTCAGCAACTGGAAAACGCCGTCCGACACCTGTCCATCGCCGTCCGACACCTGTC
>JBDSAR010000512.1:0-3646 GCA_039922035.1 Chthoniobacteraceae bacterium | reverse complement strand
GCGTTGCTGGCGGAGATGAATGCCGCCGGGCACTGGACTGGCGAGCTTTCCAGCAGCGCGCTCTCGACCGCAACCGCCATTATCGCGCTCGCCAAAGTGGATGCAGCGCGACATGCGGTGCTCACTGCGAGCGGCCTTCGCTGGCTTGCTGAAAATGTGAATGCCGACGGCGGTTGGGGTGACACGACGCGGAGCAAGTCGAACATTTCGACGACCGCACTGTGCTGGGCTGCATTCGGTGCTGCGAATGCTGACGACGAATTTTCCTCTGTCGTGGAAAAAGCCGAGACGTGGCTGCGCAAGGAATGTGGAGTCGGCGGTGCAGGCGTCGCGTGGCGCACCGAACGCCTGCCAACAGTCATCGCCGATCGTTACGGCAAGGATCGCACTTTCTCCGTCCCGATCCTCATGACGCTCGCGCTTGCCGGTCGCCTCGGGGCGGATGGCTGGCGGCTGATCCCGAAGCTCCCGTTCGAACTGGCCGCGATGTCGCATGGATTCTGGGGCGCGCTGCGTCTGCCGGTCGTGAGCTACGCGCTGCCTGCGCTCATCGCGATCGGGCAGGCCATCCATTTTCACGCGCCGACGCGGAATCCAATCACTCGCGTGCTGCGCGCGCTCGCGCGGAAAAAAACACTGCGCGTGCTGGAGACACTGCAGCCGCCGAACGGCGGCTTCCTTGAGGCCACGCCGCTCACGTCATTCGTCACAATGAGCCTCGCCTCAATGGCACTGTCTTCGCACAACGTGGCGCAGAAAGGCGCGGAGTTTCTCGCGGCCTCCGTGCGCGCGGATGGGAGCTGGCCGATTGATACGAACCTCGCAACGTGGACCACGACGCTCGCGGTCAAGGCGCTCGCGCACCAGCCCGGCTCGCTTTCATCGGATCAAAATCACGCGTTGCGCACGTGGCTGCTCGGCCAGCAGTGGTGCGAAGAGCATCCCTACACGCATGCCGCGCCCGGCGGTTGGGCGTGGACGGATTTGCCCGGCGGCGTTCCGGATGCCGACGACACGCCCGGCGCACTGCTCGCGTTGAAGCATCTCGGCCCGCCCGACGCCGCGACCCGCTCCGCCGCGCTCGCCGGAGTACGCTGGCTGCTCGGCTTGCAAAACCGCGATGGCGGCATCCCGACATTCTGCCGGGGCTGGGGCGCGCTGCCGTTCGATCGCAGTTCGCAGGATCTCACCGCACACACGCTGCGCGCGTGGAATGCCTGGCGCACGGAGATCGATCCGCGCGAACGCGAACCGCTCGTCCGGGCGATGGCGCGAGGTCTCGGCTACCTCATTCGGACGCAGCGCGAGGACGGCGCGTGGGTGCCGCTGTGGTTTGGGAATGAGCATGCACCCGGCGATGAGAATCCGCTGTACGGCACCGCGCATGTTGTCATCGCGCTGCGTGAACTTTCCGAATCCGGCATGATGCCCGCGATGGCTCCCGCCGCCCGCGGTGCCGCGTGGATTGCGTCGGCGCAAAATGATGACGGGGGCTGGGGCGGCGTGCGGGGTGTGCCGTCGAGCGTCGAGGAAACGGCGCTTGCGATTGAGGCTCTTGCCGGGACTTCACATGCGGACAGTGTCGGGCGCGGAGTGGCTTGGCTCGTCGCGCGGGTGGAGTCCGGCGCGTGGCGCGTATCCGCACCGATCGGTTTTTACTTTGCGCGGCTCTGGTATCACGAACGCTTGTATCCGCTTATCTGGACAGTGGGTGCGCTGGGCAGAGTTTTTCAAAAAAACTCCCGGAGCCGCGCGGCGAGCTGACTCAAACGATCGCAATCCACTGTGGTTTTGCGGCAGGCGTCGCCACTCTCTGTAGTGGTTGCTTGAATGATGAAGGCTCCCATCTTGGCATTTAATAGGCTTTGGAATTTTGAGAGTTAGGCGTTGAAAATGCACATTCGCGTGCAAATTAGAGGCGGGATTGTCATGGCTTAAGAAGCTTGTAATTAGCGACATACATTTCGAATCCAAATATTTTCTTGCCGTCCGGGCTAAGTTGCATAGTTTAAGCTTTATGGAGTCTTTAAGATTCCGCCCGTGAAGGAAGCCCAAATCATTTTGATCGCGGCGGCGCTCGGGGTGAGCGCCTTACAGAGCGGAGCCTTCGCCTCTGACTTCAAAAGGGAAATCCTTCCGGTGCTGGAAAAGCATTGCTTCGGCTGCCACGACGACACGGCGGAGGGCGGGGTGAATCTGGAGGCGCTGTCGAAGGATGGCGCATTCTGGCGCGAGCCGAAGACCTGGGAAAAGACGCTGAACGCCGTGCGGGATGCCTCGATGCCTCCGGCGAAAAAAGCCCAGCCCAAGCCGGACGAGCGCGCGCTGGTCTCCGCGTGGATCGCGGCGACGCTGGCGAATCCCGATCCCGCGCAAGTCCCGAGCGATGTGGGTCGCAAGCCGCTTCACCGGCTGAGCCGCCTCGAATACAACAACACCGTGCGCGATCTGCTTGGCGTTGATTCGCATCCGGCGGATCGCTTCCCGCCGGATGGCGGCGGCGGCGGCGGTTTTGACAACAACGCAGCGACGCTCTTTGTCCCGCCGATCCTGATGGAAAAATATCTTGTGGCGGCATCGGAGATCGTCGCGGCTGCGAAGCCCGATCTTATCTTCCACGTTCGTCCGTCTGAGCAGAAGGACGCCATGATGGCTGCGCGCGAAAATATCGCGTGGCTCGCGAGCCGTGCATTTCGCCGTCCGGTCGCCGGCGATGAAATCGGGGGACTGCTCGCGCTTTTTGCTGACCTGACCAAGCAGGGTGCCAAGTGGGAGGAGGCCATGCGGGGATGCGTCCGCGCGGTCCTCGTCTCGCCGTCGTTCCTGTTCCGCGTCGAGCAGGATCGCCCGGGGCTTGTGCCGCAGCCGGTGAGCGACTGGGAACTCGCCACGCGGCTGAGTTACTTCATCTGGTCCTCAATGCCGGACGAGGAACTGTCTGCCATCGCACGCGAGGGGACGCTCGCCGAGCCAGCGACTTTCGACATGCAGGTGCGCCGGATGCTCGCGGATCCCAAGGCGCGGATCCTGGCGGAAAATTTCACCAGCCAGTGGCTGCGCACGCGCGAACTGCGCACGAGTGTGCGCCCGCCGGGCGACAATCTGCCGGACTTCTCGCCCGCCCTGCGCGAGGCGATGGCCCGCGAGCCGATCGTCTTTTTCGACGCCCTGCTGCATGAAAACCGTCCGCTGACCGAATGTCTCGACGCTGACTACGCGCACGTGAATGCCGAGCTGGCGAAATTCTACGGGCTGGGCGAAATCAGCGGCGATGGCTTCCAGCGCGTGGCGCTCACGGATCGCAGCCGGGGCGGCGTCGTCACGATGGCGGGCGTGCTCACGCTCACGAGCTACCCGCGCCGCAGCAGCCCAGTGCTCCGCGGAAAATGGATCATGGAGGAAATCCTCGGCACGCCGCCGCCGCCCGCGCCGCCGATGATCAAGAGCCTACCGACTTCCGACAAGGGACGCAACGGGCTCACTTTCCGTCAGCAACTCGAGGTGCATCGCAGCAGGGCTGAGTGCGCGTCGTGCCACAAGACGATGGATCAGCTCGGCTTCGGGCTGGAAAATTTCAGTCCCGTCGGCTCCTGGCGCACGACGGTGGCCGGGCTCCCGGTGGATGCCTCCGGCGAGCTTCCTGACG
>JBDSAR010000511.1:0-10359 GCA_039922035.1 Chthoniobacteraceae bacterium | reverse complement strand
TGCCGCCTCGCGCGGATCGGGCGCGCCCATCTTCACCCATTCCTCCAGCGCCTTCACTTCGGCTTCGGCCAGCCGCCTTTTCGGCGGCATCTGCATGTCGTGATTCGTGTAGCGCACGGCCTCGATGAGCAGGCTCTTCTCCAGATTTCCCGGCACCAGCGCAGGGCCCGTGTCGCCGCCTTTCAGCGTGGATTCGCGTGTGTCGAGCGAGAGGCCGCCCTTCTGCTTTTTCTCGGCGCTGTGGCACTCGTAGCAGCGCTCGGCAAGAATGGGGCGGATCTGCTTTTCAAAAAACTCCACCTGCTGCGCGGACGGCTCCGCAGCGTGCAGCGCACCTGCCGCCGTGCATGCGGCGGTGATCCACAGGAGAGGATGGCGGCGGGTTTTCATTCGGGTTTGGCGTGAAGCAGTGGGCTGGAGAACGTGAGCGTCGAGCCTGCGGCGGTGTGCTGATGCACAGTAACGAAATCCGCAGCGTCGGCCTTTGCTAGCGAGCTTATTTCCCCTTCGAACGTCGCCGGGCCGGTGCGCCGCATCGGTATGGACTTCCACTCGTCGTATTCCATGGCGAATGTGTAGTCAGGATGGCGGTTCACCGACCACCACAGCTCGTTCTTCTGCGGCTCGGCCTTGTCCGGGAAAGTCGCTGTGACGTGAAGCGTGTAGGTCGCAACGCCGGATTTGACCAAAGACCACTGCGTGGCCACGCGCGGCGTTGCAGGCATCGGCCGCGTGCCGAAGAAATGGTGCTGCGCGAATGCGAACAGGTTCTCGTCCACCTCCGGCAGCGAGCCGACTTGTTTGGCAAAGCCCGTCGTCTTCGCGCCGCCGTGCTGTCCGCCGGGCACGACGTAGATCGGCAGGGCAGGAAAACGACGGCCAAGCTCGTGCAGGCCGGGGCTCACATTGTCGTTCGAGCCTTCGTTGTAGAAAATCTCCACGCCGCGTTTTTGCAGCGCGGGCAGGTAGTTCGTTGTGCGGCACACTTCCCACGCGAGCGTGCTGGCGGATTTCATTTCCTCATCACTCCAGCCCGCGCCGCGCGCTTCGGCGACTGTGATGCGCTCGGCTGCGCGAATCTTGTCGCGCGACACCAGCGGCTCCACCGCAGTCACGGGAGCATGCGTGATTTTCCCCGCGCCGAGATCCACGAGGAAGCGCTCGTTCTCTTTCACGATCACCGAGCGCTGCAAGCCTTCGACATACGGCCCGCCGGGAGGATCGATGATCGGCGCGACGACCGGCATGATCGCAGTGAACCGATCATCCGCGATGCCCGCCGCCGCTGTGGCCACGCCGCGCTTCGAGCCGCCGGTCGCGAGCACTTTCACCGGCTGGAAGACATCCTTCTCCGCGATCGCCGCGGTGAGTGCGCGCATGTCGCTCATGCCCCAGATCCACGCCGGCGTATAGCGCGCGTCCTTCGTTTTCAGGAACTGCTCTTTCATCCCCACGTCGAGTTTTCCCAGCGGCTCCATCGCATCCATCGTCGTCATGCCGATGAGCGCGATGCCCACGCCGTGCTCCTTCAGCAGCCGCAGCTTCGCGCCCGCTGGCGAGGCGGCCTTGAGCTGCACCCCCGAATTGTCCACGATCACGTTTTTGCAAGGCCCACCCTTCTCCGGCGCGAGCAGCGTCACCGGCAGCCGCACCTTCTGCCCAGGCCACCATTCGCACACGGTGATCTCGACGAGCTTCTGCCGGATCCCCGTGTCCTTCCCCCACGGATGCCAGTCCTCGATCACGCGCGTCTCCAGTGTGGAAGTGTCGCGCACCTGCGCCATGTCGTAGCGGCCCGCGACGACCTCGGCGCTCAGCGCAGCGGGAAAAAATGCGAGCGCGAGGAAAAAAGAGGTGATGATTTTCATGCGGAAAAGCGGGGGCGTCGAAGACACAACCCCCCAACCCGCGCAGTCGTGGGGAGAAAGCGAAGCCGTGACCGTCAACTTTCCAATTGAACGCCCCCCGGCCCATCCTAGTCTCACCGCGCAACCTTCAACCCCAACCACACGACACGAAAGGAAACGCACTATGGGCCTCATGGACTTCATCAAGGGACAGGTACTCGAAATCATCGAGTGGACCGACGATTCGCGCGACACGCTCAGCTACCGCTGGCCCGACGAGGACAAGGAAATCAAGAACGGCGCGCAGCTCATCGTGCGTGAATCGCAGACGGTGCAGTTCATGTATCTCGGGCAGTTCGCCGACACATTCGCGCCGGGCAAGCACGCGCTGAAGACGGACAACATCCCGGTGCTCAGCCGCATCGCGGGATGGAAATACGGATTCAATTCGCCATTCAAGGCGGACGTCTATTACCTCAATACGCGCCTCTTCACGGGCAACAAGTGGGGCACGAGCAACCCAATCATGATGCGCGACAACGATTTTGGAATCGTCCGCATCCGCGCGTTCGGCACGTTCGATTTCCACATCGTGGACCCGAAGGTGTTCCTCAAGGAAGTTGCCGGGAGCGACCAGCATTTCCGGCTCGACGAATTTTCCGACACCATGCGCTCGCGCATCGTGTCCCTTTTCAGCGAAGCGATCGCGAAGGCGAAAATCCCGGTGCTCGATGTGGCCGCACGTTACAGCGAGGTGGGTGATGCGATCCTGCCCATGCTGAATACGGCGACGATCGCGAAGTACGGCATCGAGTTCGCGAGCTTCATCCTCGAAAACGTGAGCGTCCCGCCGGAAGTCGAGGCGGCGATCGACAAGCGCAGTTCGATGGCCGCGGTCGGCAATCTGAACGACTACGTGAAATTCCAGATGGCCGAGGGGATGGGCAAGGGCGGCGGCTCGGGCGTCGGTGGATCGGCTGCGGAAATGGCGATGGGCTTCGCGATGGCCAATCAGATGATGAATCAGCCCGGCGGAATCGCCGGCAGCCAGGCCACGCCTGGCATCTCGGGCCCGCCGCCAGCGGGTGCGCCCGTCGGCGTGCCGCCGTCAGTTCCCGGTGCAGCGGTGCCGGAACTCCTCACGCCCGCGCAAGTCGCGCAGCAGCTCGGCGTGACCGAGGCCGACGTGACTGCGTCGCTCGAAAGCGGCGACATCAAGGGCAAGAAGATCGGCAGTGCGTGGCGCGTCACAAAGACCGCGCTGAACGAATTCCTCAGCAAATAATCGCACTGTGGCGAGCTTCCGCGTCACCGTTCCACTCGCGCGAAAGGACATCGCGCTGCCGTAGCGTCGCAACGCTGCCCGGTCATCCGCCCCGTGCCCATCGCAGCGAAAAAACGAAAGCCGACCGTGACGGTGCCTGCGTTCGATCCCGCGACACTCGCGGCCGCGGGCAGGCTCGTGCTCAAGGACGAATGCGCCGGCTTTTTCCTGTGCGAAGGCGACTCGCTTGCGGTGCTTGACCGCATCATTGAACGGCATCCGGAGGGTGTGTTCGACGCGATTTTTGCGGACCCGCCGTACTTCCTGAGCAACGGCGGCATGACGTGCAAATCCGGCCGCATGGTGAATGTGGACAAGGGCGCGTGGGACAAGTCGCGCGGTGCGGAAAGCAATCACGATTACAACCGCGAGTGGCTTTTGCGCTGCCAGCGCGCGCTGAAGCCGAACGGCACGATCTGGGTGAGCGGCACACAGCATGTGATCTTCAGCGTCGGCTTCGCGCTGCACCAGCTTGGTTTCAAATTGCTGAACTCGATCACATGGGAAAAACCGAACCCGCCGCCGAATCTCTCGTGCCGTTATTTCACGCACTCGACGGAGACGATCCTGTGGGCCGCGAAAAATGATCGCAGCAAGCACACCTTCAACTATGCCGCGATGCGCGCTGCAAATGGCGGACGGCAGATGAAATCCGTCTGGCGCATGAAGGCTCCGATGAAAGTCGAAAAGACGCACGGACGCCATCCGACGCAGAAGCCGCTCGAACTCGTCGAGCGGTGCCTGCTGGCCTCGACAAATCCCGGCGATCTTGTGCTCGATCCATTTCTCGGCAGCGGGACCACGGGTGTGGCCGCGGCGCGGCGCGGGCGCAGGTTTGTGGGGATTGAGATGAATGCGGCTTACATTGAGACGGTGCGCAAACGAGTGGTGGACGAAATCAGCAAAACCGGCTTTCGATTTTCCATACCATGAGCGACGAAATCAAAGCGCAGCAGAAATACAACTGCCCGAGTTGCGGGGCGGAGGCGCAGTGGAATCCCGCGAAGCAGGCGCTCGTGTGCCCATATTGCGGGACTGTTTCGCCGGCAACGCTCGGCACGGGTGGCGACATCCGGGAACACGATCTCGCCGAGGCATTGCGCGCGATCGGGGCGGATCACCGAGGGTGGGCGGCGGAAAAACAGTCGGTGAAGTGCCAGAGCTGCCAGGCGATTACGGTCTTTGATCCGAGCCGCGCGGCGCAGCGCTGTGATTTCTGCGGCTCTGCGGCGATCATCCCGGTGGATCAGCAGGCGCGGCCGATCCGGCCCGACAGCCTGCTGGAATTCAAGCTCCCGGAGACGCAGGTGCGCGAGACGATCCGGCAGTGGTACCGCACGCGATGGTTCGCGCCGAACAAGCTGGGCTCGCGCGCGCTGACGGACACGGTGCATGGAATTTACATCCCGTACTGGACCTTCGATGCGCAGGTGAGCGCCGATTGGGCGGCGGAATCCGGCGACTACTACAACGAGACGGAATACTACACGGATTCGCAGGGGCGGCAGCAGTCGCGCTCGGTGCGGAAGGTCCGGTGGTATCGGACGAGCGGACATCTGGATCATTTCTTCGACGACGAACTTGTGCCCGCGACGAAGGGCGTCGAGCCGAACCTGCTCCGGAACGTGGAGCCATTCCCGACGACGAGCGATCTGAAGCCGTATGATCCCGGTTTTCTGAGCGGCTGGATCGTCGAGCAATATCAGATCGATCTCATCGCCGCAGCCCAGAACGCGCAGGCGATCATGGAGGAAAAGACGCGCCAGCTTTGCGGCAAGGAAGTGCCTGGCGACACGTACCGCGGCCTCCAGGTGCAGGCGGATTTTTCCGCGCAGACCTTCAAGCACATCCTCGTTCCCGTGTGGCTGCTCGCCTACACGTACGGCACCCGGAATTTCCAAGTCGTGATCAACGGCTACACCGGCGAGATCGCGGGGCGCTACCCGAAGAGCTGGATCAAAATCACACTGCTCGTGCTGGCGATCCTCGCGGTGATTGCAGGGATTTTCTGGGCGACGCAGCGGCGGTGAGCGGAGCGCCGCCAATGGAGCGCCGCGCGTCCCGACGGCTGCGCCGCCACGCCGAAGGCCACACATTTCTTCGACGTTTGCGCGCGGAGGAGGTGATGCTGCGCATGATGCTTTCATGGCCACCGGGACGGGTGGCGCTCCATTGGTGGCGCTCCACCGCGCGGCTTGCTGCGCGTCGGGTGCGCGGCTAGTTCTGCCCGATGGATTCGCTCACACAGGGCCTTCGCAGTGGACACGATCTGGTGCCGGGCCAGATCCGTGAGGCCGTGGCTGCGCTGATCTCGGCGGACGTTCCCGGCGCGGAAAAGAAGGAATTTCTCAAGGCCTTCCGCACAAAAGGCGAGACTGCCGCGGAGATCGCCGTATTTTCCCAGGCGCTGCTCGCGCACGCTCTCACGCCGGAACTCGATCCCATGCGATTGCCGGGGCCGACGCTGGATGTGTGCGGCACCGGCGGCGATCAGCGCGGCTATTTCAATGTCTCGACGGCGGTAATGTTCGTGGCCGCTGCGTGCGGCGCGTGCGTGATGAAACACGGGAACCGCTCCGTGACCTCGAAGACCGGCGCTGCCGATGTGCTCGAGGAACTCGGTGTGAGGCTCGAACTCACCCCGCTGCGCCTGCGCCAGTGCCTGGAGCAGAACGGCGTCGCATTCATCTTCGCGCCGGCATGGCATCCGGCGTTCAAGGCCATCGGCCCTGTGCGCAGGGAGTTGGCCGCCGAGGGCATCCCGACCATCTTCAATCTGCTCGGCCCGCTGCTGAATCCCGCGCGTCCGGATCACCAGCTTGTGGGGCTTTTCAGCCACGTGCTGCTGCCGAAATACGCCGAAGTCCTTCGCATCCTTGAGCGCCGCCGCGCCTGGGCGGTGCATGGCGATGGCACGGACGAACTGTCGCTCACCGGCACGAGCGAAGTCAGCGCGGTGAACGGTGCGGACATCAGCGCATTTTCCATCGTGCCTGAGGACGCCGGCCTCTCGCGCTGCGAACCCCCGGCACTGGTCGGCGGTGAGCGGGTGGAAAACGCGCGCATCCTCCACGCGATCCTCGATGGCACCGAGCGCGGGCCCAAGCTCGACATGGTGCTGCTGAATTCCGCCGCCGCGCTCGTCGTCGCCGGTCTGGAAGCGAATCTCGCGGCAGGCGTCGATCACGCGCGTCGTGCGATCGAGAATGGCACGGCGCTCAGAAAACTGAACGCGCTGCAATCGTTCCGCTAGGGGTGGACGTCTGGGGAGCCGATTGAAGGCCGGGCTTTTGACGCTTTTGCATCCTGAACCGAAGGGCACCGACAGTCTGGGACTGCTGGGTTGACTTTACGGCTGCGCTGCCCGCACGCTTCGCGCAAGAACGTTTCGAACCCAGCATGGCCCAGAAAATCCTCGTCATTGACGACCCACAGACCGCCGCAGACATCGCGGAAAATGTATTCGCGCGGCATTTCCCCGGTTGCGATGTGCTCGTCGCCTCGCGCGGCAGCGATGCATTTGAGAGGCTGAACGCTGCGAGTCCCGACCTCGTGATTCTCAACGACACGCTGCCGGACACCGATGGCGGTGCCGTTCTCGCCCGGTTGGCGGTGGATCCTTTTTCGGCAGCCACTCCGGTGCTGCTGCTCGCCGAGGCGTCACGGATGCAGGAGTTCAACGGCAAATATCCGAACATCGCCCGCGTGCTCGCAAAGCCTGCGACGATGGATGCGCTCACCGACGCCGTCTCGGAAATTCTCGGCGGCAAGGCCGGCAGCCGCCGGATGCTTCCGGGCCGTGCCGGCGGAGTGGCATTCACCGGCCACACGGGGGTCATCTCGTTGCGGCAGGCGCTGCACATGGCGCAGGGCGACCGGCTCACCGGCGTGCTGCGATTCAAGCTCGGGCGGAGTCCGATCGATCTCTGGATGAATGCAGGGCGCTTCCTTTTCGCGACGACGAAAAATTTCCAGCTCTATTGCGGCGGCAGTCCCGTGATTCTCTCCGCGACGAATCTCGGCCTCATCGTCGAGTCGCAGATCAACCAGCAGATCACCGGCTGCCCGATTTTCCTCTTCCTCAGCGTGCGCAACGGGTTCCCGCACGACGACGTGGTGCAGATCACGCGCGACCACGGCCAGCGGCTCTTCAGCCACCTCTACACCGCGGGCCGCATCACGTTCGAATTTGAGGAGACCGATCAATTTCCCGAATACGTCACGAATTTCCCGGCGAGCAGCGATGACGCGGACAACTGGATCCTCGCCGCGCTGCGCCATGTGAAGTTCGAGCAGATCGCGCCGAACCAGCGCCCCGATCCGAACGGCTCGCCCGCCTACACGCGCCGCGGCTACGACCTCATCCAGAAGCTCAAGCTCAACGACGTCGAGGCCCGCTTCGCGTCGGCCGTCAATGGCTCCGAGTCGCTGCAGGTCATCGCGCAAAGGGTCGGCATTCCGCTCGGCGACGCACTGCTCGTGGTCTTCCGTTTTCAGGCCTTGGAGATCGTGGATTTCTGGGGCTCGGGAGCGCTCTCGCTGCCGGCCAGCGTGTAGTCCTCCGGGCGGCTACTTCAGCCACTTGTCGGCAAAGTCGAGCCACACTTTCCAATCGGGCGTGGTCATGGAGTGGTTACCCTCGCGGATGAAATAGCCGAGACGTGAATTCAGCAACACGCCGACCTCGGGCATTTTGTCCGAGCCGAGTCCGTCACCCGCGACGATGCGATACACCGCGTCTGCCGCGCGCAGCATCTCGAATTGCCCCGGAGGATTCGCCCACTTGTCCTCGGTCGCATTCGACAGCAGCACGGGCCGCGGCGCGCAGAGCGCGATGAGCGCGTGCTGATCGAAAGGCAGTCGCGCGGGTGCGTCGCCGAATTCCTTGAACGTGCCGCTGAACCAGTGCGGGAACGATTTGTTGATCACCGCGATCGTCTCGACCGTCGGGCGACCGTTTGCCTGCGGCGCGGAAAGTTCCGGCGCAACCCGATCCGGTGCGCTGCCGCCGCAACCCGCCTGACTCGGAATCACGAGCGCGATGCGTTCGTCGAACGCACCGGCGACGAGCGCCGTCTTGCCGTTGCGCGAATGGCCGACGACCGCGATGCGCTTCCCATCAATCTCCGGCACGGTGAGCAGGCAGTCGAGCATCCGCGAAAATCCCCACGACCACGCCATGATTGTCGCGGTGTCCGACGGCCCGCGTTCTTCACTCCCGGACGCACGAAGTCTTTTCAATGCGGCTTCCGCGAGCGCCTTGTCATCGGGCACCACGTCGCCGCTGAAAAATGTCGCGACCGCGTAGCCGCGATCCACGGACTGTTCGAGCGCCCATGTGTCCTTCTCCTTGCCTCGACCGGCATCCGCCGCGCGGTTCGGCTCTGCGCCGGGAAATTTGTCGCCCACCCAGCCTTGCGGCATCTGGATCTTCGGATCGTCGAGGAGCTGGTAGTTGCCGTGAAAATTCATCCCGAGGAAACACGGCACGGCTTTCGCGCGTGTGTTCGGAATCACGATCATGAGATGCACCGGCGCACCGAGCCCGCAATCTACGAGCAGCTCGCGCAATGTGGCTTTGCCGCCGAGAGCCACCTTGTCTTCGCGGATGAGCTTGGATGTCACCGCACGCGGCTGCGGTCGCGTGCCATACATGTAGTGCTGGAAAAGTTCGCGCAGTTCCGGCGCGCGCCTTGTGAGCCATCCGTCCTTTGTCGCGACGCGCGTGCCGTCGGACATCACGAGCGGATCGGGCAGCGCGGGGACGGACGGCAGTTTTTCAGGCGAGGGAAATTCGGCGGCGAAAGTGCTCACGGCGAGGAGGAGGGAGATGGCAGGGATTTTCATCGGCGGAAATGATGCCCGCGAAAGAACCGCGCGAACAATTCATTTTCCCGGCGCGTGCTCCGTCGTCGCGGGTTTTGCAGGCGCATCCGCGGGCTCCTTATGCGCCTGCCGCTGCCAGATCACGATTGCGACCAGCACGATGTTCGCCGCGGCAATCGAGTAAAACATCGTGCGGATGCGCTCAGCGGCACGTTTGCCCTCTGGGGTGATTGGCGCTGGAGTTTCGTCGGGCATCGGGAGTTTCAGCGCAGGCCCGCATACAGCGCGGCGTAGCGCGGTGCGAGCTTTGCCCAGTCGAAATTTTTCCACGCCCACGTTGCGAGCGCCTTGCGTTCGCCTGCGCTGCTGCGGGGTTTTGAAAAAAACCGGGCGAGCTGCGTGCGGATGTCCGCGACTTTTGGCCGCGCGATGAAGCCCCGTCCTGAGCCGAGCGCATCCGCCCACGGCGTCTCCGTCGTCGTGAGCGCGGGCGTGCCGACCTGGCAGGCTTCGAGCACGGCGAGGCCGAAATTTTCCGAATGCGTCGGCAGGCAGAAAAGATCCGCGCCTTGGAAATAGCTCCAGCGATCCTCGCCCCACACTGCGCCGAGCCAGTCCGTGCGCGGGAGGCGCTGTGCATTTTGCGCGATGAAATCACGGCAGCGCGCGGCGTAAGCCGGCTGCTCCTCGGGGCCGACAATCACGAGCCGAGTCGCACCCGGCAGCGTGCCGTGAAGTTCCGTGAGCGCGGTCAGCAGCATATCGAGCCCCTTCTTCTCGTGAATGCGTGACAGGAAAAGCAGCACGGTCTCGTCTGAATTCCAGCCGAGCTTCGCGCGCGCCGCGGTATAGTCCGGATGTTTGTCTGCGGTGAGACCGAGCGGGAGCGATGCGACACGGCATTTCGGAAAAATGTCCCGCAGCCTTGCGGCTTCAGGTTCTGCGGTCGCGAGCACGCATTCCGCGCCTGCGATCCAGCGTTTCTCGACAAGGTGGAAATACGGCCATTTCTTCCACCACTTTTTCCGTCGCGCCCACGGCTCCAGCATCCCGTGCGGGCTCACGATGAATGGGATGCCCTCGCGCTGGCATGCGTTTGCGAGCGATGGGAAATTCCGCTGCCACAGCCCGTGGAAATGCACCGCGTCCGCGTCGTCGCGCGTCGGTGCATCGCCGTTGATGCGCACTTCGTGGCCGAGTTTTTCCAATGCGATGCGCAGCGATTCGATCGCGGCGTTCACGCCGCCGGCCTTCTGCTCATCCGGCGGCTCGAAGAATCGGATCTTCACGGCTTCTGCGCGGTCACCTCGCGATAGAGCGCCTCGTAACGGGCGGCCATCATGTCGAACGAGAACTGTTCCT